>CAJOPO010000236.1 GCA_905236315.1 uncultured Treponema sp. | reverse complement strand
TTGTAAGTCGCGCTATTATAGCGACTTACAACTCGCAGGAACCTCGAAAAACTTTCTGAAAGGGAGTTTTTCGAGGTTCCCTTATGTGTTCCCCGTTAGGTGCGAACAAATCCGTTTGTTTTTTTTATTGTGTACAATTATAACTAGAAATTAGAAGTTAACCTGAAAACTACCTAACTACCATCTAAATTCTAAGTTCTATCGTCTATCGTGTACACGTCGCACACACCGACATATACACGTCAGTGGCACCGACCTGTACACGTCAGTGCCTTCCCCCTTAGAAGAATATATGGCGACTGAAAGTTGTTTTTTTTATATGCGTATGTTAAAAAACTGATTTCACTGAAACTTTCCCCTACAGTTTGACAGGGAATATTCTGTATGTTATACTTCTAAGGAAATGCCGATTATTAAAGGGTATTCTTTAATTTTGGAGTAAAAATTCGTGGCAAGAAAACGCAGATATAAGAAGGTAGAAGAAAACTTCGTTTCACATATATTGCATGGATTTGGAAGTTTTTTTTCTTCTATAGGCAAGGCTCTTGTACATTTAGTTCATATATTCGATGAAAAGCTTACCATTATGGTAGTTCCTCATTCAAATGGCAAGGTTGTTAATGTTCAAACAAACGTGCTTGCTGTAACTATAGGCTTTATAATTATTGTTGGAGTTATTATTTCTTTTATTCCTTTTACAAAAAACTCCACATTAAGCGTTATAGAAATAAACCGCCTAAAAGAAGAAAACAGAGAAACCCTCGCAAGCCTTGATGAACTTAGAGATGAAAACAATAATCTCTTGCAGTCCGCAAAACGCTTTCAGTCTTCATTAAGTCAGTCTCTAGCACTCTTGGGCATAATCCAAGAAGACAACACAGTGCGTGGAGGAAGTGGTGGAGACCTTTCTTCCTTATTTGATACAAGAGATGCCGTTTCTGGCACGTTAAAAGAAACTGCTGATATAAAACAACTTTCTGATTATTTAGAAAATGCCGTTCAGCCTGTGGAACAGATTGGAAAAATGCTAGAAAGCCAAAGTGCACTCTTTTCTGACATTCCTAATATATGGCCCATAAAGGGTGGCATAGGACACATTTCTATGGCTTTTGGGCAAAACATTCACCCCATCACAGGTCAGTGGTACATTCACAAGGGAATGGACATAAGCACCTATCGTTCTGGCGACCCAGTTCTCGCTACAGCAAATGGGCAGGTAGTACACGTAGGCTTTGACCCTAATGGATACGGAAATTATATTGTTATAAAGCATAAGCATGGTATATATACTCGCTATGCACATTTAAGCACAACACGTGTAGAAAAAGGCGACCAAGTTACTCAAAGACAGGTAATAGGCACCATAGGCAACACAGGTATGTCTACAGGTCCGCATCTGCATTATGAAATTCATATAGGTTCAGATGTTGTAGATCCAGCAAAATATATAAATATTAAGTAAATGGCATTATTTAACGACGATTACGCATTTAATAGCATTATTGGATTAGGTTCTTCAGTAAAGGGAGATTTTAAAGTTGACGGCTCTGTAAGAATAGACGGAGACTTAGAGGGCAATTTAGACTCCAGTGCTACCGTAAATATTGGAAGCAATGCTCGCATAAGGGGCAACATAACAGCCAAAAATATGGTAGTAGGTGGTATTATTATAGGAAACTTATGCGCGCCTGAGTCTATAAAACTTCTTTCTACAAGTGTAGTTGTCGGCGATATTCAAACAAAACATTTGCAGGCAGATATGGATGTGATTATACATGGACACTGCATTTCTTTAGATGACGAAAACCTATATAACGAAGCCGTTGGACGTTGGCAAGACACAAAGGCTATAGCGGCAAAGTCCATTTTACATGTTGAATAAATTATGGAAAGCGTAGATGTTGTTAATCAGGGCTTATATTTTAGTGCAGCTAATTCTGTAGCCCTTGCTGCTGCAAAAGCAAAGAAAGAAGAAAAAACTACTAAAACAAAGAAAATATCCTTTGCTTCGGCGCTAGAAAAAACTCAGTTAGAAGCACAGTTAAAGCAAGATGGCTTACCCCCAGAAATTGCAGGTATGAGTACGGAAGAAGCGGTTATATATTTAAAAGATGCTGCAGATATGGCTGCCGATAAACTAAAAAACAGTCAGCTTCCAGAAAACTTTACAGACTACAGGCAAAAAGTAAGCCAGTTTATGAGATATATAGTAAAATATAATTTTGAAGTAGAAGACCGTACTAGAACAGGGCGAGCAAAAAATGGGCGCAAGTATGCACCTCATAAGCAAATAGTGATTATTAATCAAAAACTTGACGAAATGGCACAATGGCTTATGTCTAGTCAAAAAGATACCTTACAAATGCTCGCTCGCGTTGATGAAATACGAGGTCTTTTAGTGGATTTAATTGCTTCTTAAGGAGAAACTATATGTCAGATATTTTTGAACAAGATATTGATAGTAACGAAGACGACCTAAAAGCACTAGAAGATACAGATTTTACAGACATTACAGAAAGTGATAGTCAATATGTCTTTTCTGATGAACTATATAAACTTAGGCTTGTTTATTCTTGCGAAGGCATATATGCTTCTCTACCAGAGGGGCTAGTCATAAAACCTAATGATAAGGTCATTGTTCCCACGCGCTATGGTAATGATATTGCTATAAATCTAGGGCGTGCACTCTATCCTGTAGGCATAAAGCCTCAAGATATTGTGCGTGTTACACGCCTTGCTACAGAAAAGGATTTAGAAAGTGAAAACGACCTAAAAGAAAAAGAAAATCAAGCATATAGCATATTTAAAGAAAAGGTAGAAGAGCACAAGCTTGATATGAAGTTAATTACGGTACACTTTCTTGTAGGAGAACCAAAGGCTCTTTTCTTTTTTAGTAGCGAAAACCGCGTGGACTTTAGGGAACTTGTAAAAGACCTTGTTGCAGTTTTTAAGATGCGCATAGAATTACGACAGATTGGCGTTAGAGATGAAAGTCGTATTACAGGTGGCTTAGGGGTATGTGGTAGACCCTATTGTTGCAATTCCGTTAGTGACCATTTAAAGCCTGTAAGTATTCGCATGGCAAAGGAACAAAACTTAAGTCTTAATTCTATGAAGATAAGCGGGCAATGCGGTAGACTTTTGTGCTGTTTAAGTTATGAATATGATTGGTATGCAGAGTCGAGGAAAAAACTTCCTACTGAGGGAGTACGTCTTTTTTATGATGGCGTAAACTTTCGCGTAATGGAAGTAAACCCCATATCTTCGATGATACAGATTAGCGGAGAGGATGGGCGCGTTATAGAAGTAAACGCTAATCGTTTTGTAAAAGAAAACGGCAAATGGAAGATTATATAAGTAGAATACCTACAAAATGTATGATGTATAAGGCTCTTAAACTATGGCATACATCTTGTGGTATTTTGCTTCATTTTATACATACTATATAAAAATCTTCTTTGCCAGTAAATGGCGTTTTGTCAAAATCACAAAAGAATTCACATTGACTAAAACCCGCTTCTTTTGCAAACACTTCTATATCTTGTGGAGAAAGTAAGCGAACTGCTTGTCTTTGTACTACAGGAAGCACTTTTCCCGCTCCATTTTCTACGTTCTGAATAAATACGTAATTACCGTTTGCCTCTTCTTGTATTTCTGTAAAGAGTTTTGCTCTAAGGCTTTCTCTTGTGGGAAGTTGTATTAACGAAGTATTTGTTTTTCCTGCAAAGTTGTTTAGACTTAGAACGAGGGTACCTTTTTCTGTAATAAGCTGCTTGCAATCATAAAAAAACTTACGTAGCAAGGTTTTATCATTTATAAAGATAATTCTATTATCTAAGCAGGATATAACATTATAGAAGTTTTTGCCTAAAAAACGTGTCATATCTAAGTATGACATCTGAAAAAATCTTATAGACATAAGCTGATTTCTGCGTCGTAAGTTTGCAGAACGCAATAATTCAGCAGAAGTCTCTATGCCTGTAACATCATATCCTTCCCTTGCCATAAGATGTTCAAATAAACCAAAACCACAACCAATATGCAAAAACTTTGCAGGTACTGCATATTCCTTTGAAATGTCTCTGTAAAACTTTTTTTGAGCCTCCGTTACAGGAAAAAGCTCGTCATAATACTCTACTATATTTTGAATTAATTCCATATCTATATTGTAAATGCATATTCTGGATTTTGCAAATTATTATTTGGTAAGTTAATATAGATGTGGAGTATCACCCTAGCGTTCTTGTAATAAAATTGTTCAATTTTTTGTCAAACGTCAAGATTTCTCTGCCATCAACAATACGATGTGCGGCAAGAATACAATCAACAAAGTCAAGGTGGCTATCACGGTAACATTCAAATGCTTTTTTCATAACAGTAGGCACATTCGTAGAGACAAAGCTAAGCAGTTCAAGCATAGAATCAGCAACATCAGCGCGTTCAATTCCGTAAACTTTCGTAAGCACATAGACGACTTCTGCAAAAACTTTAGGCAGAATAAAAAGCACCCGCGCATTAACAGCTTTCTCTGCCTTTTCTGCCATAATGGCATCATCGCCAATGACGTAACGTACAATGATATTCGCATCAGCGTAAAGCATACTTTTCCTCCACAGCAAGCAACCATGCATCTTTTTCTTTTGCACGCAAGGCAGGATTTGCGTATTTTGCAAAACGTCCTCGCAATGTGCAATTCGCTTGACTGTTTTCTGTCTGAGGCAAAGACTGAATTATATTCAACACATAATGTACTTGTTCATCGGGCAAGTTTTTGACTAATTCCAAGACATGAGTTCGTTCTGCAATAGAAGTCACAAGAAGTCTCCTTGTGTTTTTGTTATAGGCTAGGGAGCCTCTAAAAACTTCAGTTTTTAGAGGCAACTTTGAAAATGCGATGTTGT
>CAJOPO010000235.1 GCA_905236315.1 uncultured Treponema sp. | reverse complement strand
GACAAGCCATTTAGAAGATTTCGGTTTCGTAATCAATTATAAACCTAAAATCAATTTTGAAGCCAACGCAAAAATGTGCTGACCAATGAAAGTGATAAAAAGCAACAAAAATCTCTTGACAATATTATCATTTTTGATAATATTTAATCATGGGACAAGGAAACAGCACCGAGAAAAAGGATGACAAATACAAGGTCGTTTGGAAACGCAGGGTAGAGAAGCAGATAGCGAGAATGCCTGTCAAAATGCAGAACAAATTCCATGACCTTGTGTGCGACATCCGCAGGAGCGGTCCGGTTCAGACAGGCTGGGCTAACTTCTCCGACCTCGGCAAAGACTTGTACCATTGCCATCTCGGTTACAGTTGGGTAGCCTGCTGGACGGCAAAGAAAAACGAGGTTGTTGTGGAGGTTTATTATGTTGGCAGTAGAGAAAACGCACCATATTAAGCTGCAAATGTTCGGGAGCGGTCTTGACCTTGTACAAGCAACACTCCTTCGAGAGTATCCATCAATGAAGTTCTCGTATGATTTTGAGGATGTTTCTGATGATGAGTATATTGATTCAGAAGACAGCGAAATAATGAAGCAGATTGAAGCTCGTATGACAGCAGGAGACCATCTTGTAATCCGAAGGGAAAACATGGGATGGACGCAGAGAGAACTTTCGGAAAAGACAGGAATAGCGATACCGAATATTTCTCTCATGGAAGCGGGAAAACGCCCTATTGGGGCTAGAACGGCGAAGAAGCTTGCAGAGGCTCTTAACTGTGATGCGGGAGATTTTTTAGTATAGGGAACCTCGAAAAACTCCCTTTCAGAAAGTTTTTCGAGGTTCCTGCGAGTTGCAAGTCGCTATAATAGCGCACCTTACAACATCGCATTTTCAAAGTTGCCTCTAAAAACTGAAGTTTTTAGAGGCTCCCTATAATAAATTTGCACGAACAGAATAAAAGCCTAAGTGTAAATTGTATTTCAAACATATTGCCTTAAAAAAATAGTTGTAACAAGTATTTTTTTTTGCTACACTTTTATTATGATAGTAATGAAATTTGGGGGAAGTTCTGTTGCAGATAGCAATAGAATTCGCCATGTAGCTTCAATTATTCAAGCGTATGCTTCTCAACGCCCCATTGTTGTTCTTAGTGCAATGGGTGATACTACAGACCATCTTTTAGCTGCAGCAGAAGAAGCGGTACGTGGGCATGTGGACATAGAGCGCATAGAAAAACTACATCTTCAAACTGCAAAGGAATTAGATATACAAGTTCCTGCCATAAATGAACTATTAAATGAATTAAAAACATTATTGACGGGCATAAGTATGTTGCATGAACTAACTAAAAGGACTCGTGATTATCTTGTATCTTTTGGGGAGCGCATGTCGGTTCGTATGATGACTGCCTTTTTGCAACAGCAGGGCTTTGACTCTAAGGCTTATGATGCTTGGGACATTGGAATTATAAGTGATTCTCGCTATATGGCTGCTGAATTACTTGATGAAGTGTGGCAAAATATTCCTAACTATCTTAAAGATTATAAAGATGGCATTTCAAATGCTATTCCTGTCGTAACGGGATTTATTGCAAAAGATAAAAATGGCATAATTACAACCTTAGGGCGAGGTGGTAGCGATTTAAGTGCTACTATTATTGGGGCTGCTTTAAATGTTGATGAAATACAAACATGGAAAGATGTGGACGGCATTATGACTGCTGACCCTCGTGTTGTTCCTAATGCTCATCCTGTAAAGGAAGTAACTTATGAGGAAGCACAGGAACTTGCAATGTTTGGAGCGCAGGTATTGCATCCTAGAAGTATGCTCCCTTGTAGAAAGACAAATACCCCTGTTAGAGTAAAAAATAGCTATAATATAAAGAGTCAAGGCACTCTCATTGTAGAAAAACATTCTGGAGAAATACCTGCTGTTACTGCCATTACTTGTGTAAAAGATATTTCTCTTATAGATATACAATCTAGTAGAATGTTGGGGTCTGCAGGATTTCTTGCACATATATTCAATCAATTCTTAAAGTGGGAAATAAGCATAGATGTAATAGCAACTTCTGAAGTATCTGTTAGCCTTACAGTTAATGGAAAAGTTAATTTAGAGGGTGTATTAAAAGATTTATCTAATGTGGCAGAAGTTCAAGTAAAAAAGCAAAAAGCAATCGTTACACTTATTTGCGATGCAGCCCATTCTAGTAGAATACTAGCACAGGCTTTTTCTGCTTTGGATAAAGAAGGAATAAACGTACAAATGATAAGTCAAGGTGCAAGCAAGGTGAATATTAGCTTTATTGTTGATAATGATGAAGTGGAAAATACAGTGCGCATATTGCATAAGGCTTTGTTTTAAGGAGAAAATATGAAAATCGCTCTTGTTGGTTATGGAAAAATGGGGCACATGATAGAGCAGACTGCGCTTTCTTTAGGTCATGAAGTTGTTATTACCGTTGACCCTTTTGCTTCTGATGCAACATGCAATCCTAATGCAATGAACAAGCAGGAATTATCGCAGAATATTATAGATAGTGGGGCAGAGGGAATTATTGAGTTTACTTCCCCGCTTTCTGTTATGGATAACATAAAACTTTTGCTTCCTCTAAAATTGCCTTTAGTGGTTGGTTCTACGGGCTGGAATGATAAACTACAAGAAGTAAAAGACCTTGCTAGTAGTACAGGTGGTACTATTATGCACAGCGCAAACTTTTCTATAGGGGTAAATCTTTTTTACCGCATAATAGAAGAAGCGGCGGAGTTAGTTGCTAATTTTGACGAATACGATGTGGCTGTTTGGGAAATGCACCATAATCAAAAAGCAGATAGTCCTTCAGGAACTGCTTTGGATATTGCAAAGAGAATTATGGCAAAAAATAAAACTAAGACTACTATTGTAACAGATAGTTTTCATGAAAAGCCAAAGCCAGATATGATACATGTTTCTTCTACACGCTGTGGTTCTGTGCCTGGAACTCATAAAGTGTTTTTTGACAGTGCTGCTGATACAATAGAAATAACACATACGGCACGTAGTAGACAGGGCTTTGCTTCTGGGGCAGTGCATGCACTAGAAAACTTAAAAAAATATCTTGATAATGGAACCCTTGCTCATGGACAATTATATAATATGACTGATGTTTTTCCTGGAATGTTTTAATATGAATAAAAAAAAGATTTTTCTATCTATATTCATATTGCTTTTATTTTCTTCTGCCCTTTTTGCTTATGATTGGTCTTTAGGAATGCAGGGGGGCTGGACTCCTGCTTTTGAAACCGATGGAATCGATTTGGAAACAACAGATGTTGCTCTTTCACTAAAACTTCCTTCTGTACCAGTTATATTTACATGGGATGCTGCTTTTCATGGTTATAATATAGCTTCTACTACTATTATGGGTGATTGGTGGTTTAATAATCCAACTTTAGTAAAAGATTTGCATTATTACTATGCACTAGGGGCTGCTATTGCTCTTAGATTCCCTGATTATAGTTTTTATTCTGTAGATATTGGAGCTAGGGCAGTGCTTGGGTTAAATATGTATTTATATGAACCCTTTGAAGTATATACGCAATTAGCCTTGCAGCCTAGCCTTGCTATCACAAAAGAAGGACTTGGTTTTATAATGCAAACTCCTTTATCAGTAGGCTTTAGGCTGTGGTTTTAAAATAATTTTTTAGAAAATTTATACATTGGTCTAGTTGCTCTTTTAATTGCCATGGTGGGTTAATAAGAAACATACCACTTCCATATAAGTGAGATGCTTTTTCCTGCTTCATCTCTTCTGGAATCTCTTTTATATCATATAAAGATAGTTCTTTGCGGAATGTTTCTATAGGTTTTAATTGTGTTTTTGCAAAATCTTCTAGCGAGCTAAGCATTTGTGCAGTTTCATTTTTGCGTCTTAAAAGAAGGGGGTACCATAAGGCAATAATAGCGGTATTCCACTTTGAGTGTACTAATTTCAAAGTGTTAGTCACTTTTACGTAGTCAGAGGCATCTTCATAGCTTGGGTCGCATAAAATGAATCCTCTTTTTATTAATGGGGGAGTGAGAGCCTTTAATGCTATAAAACTATCTTCTGCTTTAATAAATATATGTTTTGGTGAACATTTATTTTCTTTTTCTATATGTGGTTTTAACACTTGTAAGTTTATATTCTGTTGTAAGGTTTTTAATGCTTCTGGGTGTTTTTCTACTAGATATAGTGTATCGTCATTTCGTAAATATATTTTTTCAATCTCTGGACTCCCTGCATATATATTATTTTCTAAATAAGGACTTTCTAGTTTTAAATATGGTAGCATTTCTTTAGGAAAGATATTAGGATTTTTTTTATAATCATTAAACAAGCGTATTATTCCTTTTTGTGCTTCATTTGTTTTTTTTATCCTATCATCATCTAAAGAAAATTTCCCTGCAGCAGAGTGGCTGTCTATTATTGTAAACGGCTTTTCTTTTTGGCATAGGTGTTCTAAAATTAACGTGAGACATATATGCTTAAATATATCAGCATGATTTCCTGCATGGTATTCGTGTTGATAAGAAAATGCCATTATAATTCCTCCGCTTCTATTTCTGTAAGCTCTTTATCCCAAATTGCGCTTGAAGCGTCAGAAGGCATGCGCCAATCCCCTCTAGGAGAAAGATTTACTGTACCCACCTTAGCACCATCTGGCATACAACTGCGTTTAAATTGCTGTGAAAAGAAACGTTTATAGAATACTTTAAGCCATTTGAATATAATCTCTTTTGTGTAGGTTATATCATTTTCAGAATCTGTTTTACCTAAAAATGCTTGAATGGCGAGGAAGAAAATCTTTTTAGGACTAAAGCCCCATCTTAAAACATAATATAAGAAAAAGTCATGCAATTCATAGGGACCAACTAGTTCTTCTGTTTTTTGACTAATATTTCCCTCTGTTGGTGGTAAAAGCTCTGGACTAACAGGTGTGCTTAGAATGTCGTTTAGCACAGTGCATAGCGCAGCATTGTTATTACTTTGCGCTTCTTCTGCAAAATATCCTACTAGATAGCGTACTAAAGTCTTTGGAATAGAACTATTTACGCCATACATGCTCATTTGGTCGCCGTTGTATGTACACCAACCAAGTGCAAGTTCACTTAAATCCCCTGTGCCTATAACAAGACTATTAGTTTTGTTTGCTAAATCCATTAAAACTTGAGTGCGTTCTCTAGCTTGGGCGTTTTCATAGGTTATGTCATGGGTGTTTATATCTTGACCAATATCTTCAAAGTGCTGTAACACAGCAGCTTTTATATTAATTTCTTTTAATGTGGCACCAATTTTTTCTGCAAGCGAACATGCATTTTTATATGTACGCTCTGTAGTGCCAAAACAAGGCATTGTTACAGCTATGATATTTTTTTTGTCTAAGGCACATTTATCAAATGCCTTTGCTATTACAAGTAAGGCAAGTGTCGAATCTAATCCTCCACTTAAACCTACAACTGCATTTTTAGAATGTATATGTCTTAGTCTTTTTGCAAGCCCTTCTGCCTGCATTTCTATAACTTCTTTGCACCTTTTTGCTCTTTCTTCTTTGTTGTGAGGAACAAAAGGCGTAGCATCCACTTTGGAAAGTAATTTCTCTGAATTAATTTTATTGTCTATGCTTGTAGCTTCAAAGCCTATAGTAACTTTATTATCTTTTTTTGCAAATGAATTATCTTTTAAATCAATTTGTTCAATATGGTAGTCATAAGGGGCATCTATATTTTGCTCTGCACAAGAACAGAATGTATTTGTTTTTAGCCTTTCTTGTGTAATGCGCTCCATATCTAAATCAGTAATAAGCACTTCATGATTGTTTGTAAAAGGGAAAGCTTCTTCTTGTATTTTACCATTTAGGGCTATAATATTATGACCTGCAAATACCATATCAGTTGTGCTTTCGTCATTATTGGCATCTGCATAAATATATGCACAAATTGATTTTGCAGATTGTGCACTTACTAGCGTTCGCCTATAATCCGCTTTGCCTACTACTTCGTTGCTCGCACTTAGGTTTGCAATTATAGTGGCTCCTGCAAGGGTGTGGCGTGTAGAAGGGGAAAAGGGAACCCATAAATCTTCACATATTTCAGTTCCAATTAATATATTAGAATCATTTTTATCTTGAATAAGGATATCTGTTCCAAATGGAATTTCATCAAAGTCTTCTGTTAAATATATTTCTTTAGCTATCTTTTGTGAATATGTCGTGAACCAGCGTCGCTCATAAAATTCACTATAATTAGGGATAAAAGTCTTTGGGATAATTGCAATTATTCTCCCATGATGTATCCAAGCGGCGCAGTTAAATAGGCTATTGTATAATTTTAAAGGAAGCCCTACAACAAAGAGAACGTCCGTATCTTTTGTTTCGTCAGCAATATTTATAAGAGTCTCT
>CAJOPO010000234.1 GCA_905236315.1 uncultured Treponema sp. | reverse complement strand
GTCTATAAGGTGTTGCGCTGCCAAAACACCACCCATATAATTATCACATCTTACGGAAGCCAGTTCATTTTCCACATCACGTTCCATAGTAACAAGGGGACAGTCTAAATCACCAAATGTTGCTACAGAAAAACAACCACTACAAAGAATAATACCAGCTACTCTGTTTCTTCTACATACTTCAAGCATTTCTGCTTCACGTTCTTCCATACCGTTGGAGCAGAAAAGGAGTATATTATAACCTTTACGCACAGCATATTCTTCTACATAATTTGTGAATACAGAAAAGTAAGGATTCTCCATTTGAGGAACAACCAAGCCTATTAAAGAACTTGATTGCTTAGACAAAGAACGTGCTACCTCGTTAGGCTGATAATGCAGTTTTTCCATAGCTGCTTCAACCTTTTGCTTTGCCTCAATACTGATATAGCCTCTATTATTTAATACACGGGAAACTGTACCTACAGAAAGCCCAGACTCACGTGAAACATCCTTTATTGTGGCCATATTATCCACCTATTAAACAAATGGTTGCTGAACACTCATCCTCTGAATATAATTTTAATTTTGAAGTTTCACATACAGAAGGAAGCTCCCAATGCGCTATGCACGTATAATCTTCATTTGTAAGTTCTGCAATAGTTTCATCAATAAGAATATGCAGTAAAGAAAAACGCTCCATCTTTATAGCTTTGCCACAAAGAAAAACTTCATTTTCTTTTATGCTACATCTAAATATTTCTGTATCACCTAATACTATCTTTATAATATTAGTCTTTTGAGAAAGAGCAAGGTCAACTTGATAAGCACCTTTTATGTTAGAAGGCTCCCATGAACCTGTAAAGGTCATAGAAGAAGTTTCTTTTAGAGCTTTAGTAAAGAAGTCTACAGGTTTATGCGCTATATGATATGCCCCATCCGCTTTCTTTACTAGGCTAAAAAGGCGCGGTAAAGACATAGCTCCTCTATAAAGCTCATTCGGATTTTCCATTCTAAGCCAAGCAATCGAAATTACATTTCCATCTATGCCAGAAAATGTCTGCGCTGCATAAGGCAGACTTGTTAAATATGTTTTTTGAATTTCTTGTTCTGCACTAAACGTATAGCCATCAAAACTTCCCACTAGATAGTAGCCATCTGCAGACCAAAATACCCACTTGTTTTCGTTTGTTTCTTCACAATGTAATTCAAATAAATCAGGACACTCCCATGCAGGTGGCATAGAAATACGCTGTACTTCTGTCCATTGCATAAGATTATCACTACGTAAAATGCAATATGTACTTTTTTCTAGCCAAAGCACACAGATATATGAACTAGTTTCTTTATGATAAAACACTTTAGGGTCTCTGTTTTCACTAGAAAGAGTTGGAATACAGTCGCCCTCGATAAGAGAAAAAGAAGTGCCATTATCAGTGCTATATGCTATTTTTTGTGTAAAAGCACGCTCTTCCTTACCTCTTGGGGTTGCATACGTATAAAAGAAAATAAGAGCATCTTTATTTAGATTTAAAAGCGAATGAGAGTTTACAATGCCGCTTCCAGAAAATATATGTGCTTCTTTATTTGGGAAAAGCACTGTGTCTTTTTGTTCCCAGTGCAAAAGGTCAGAACTTACTGCATACCCCCAGCACATATTCTCCCACTGTGTATTAAAAGGATTATACTGAAAATACAGATGATATACCCCATCTTTGTACACCATTCCGTTAGGGTCGTTTATCCACCCTGCATTAGCGGTAAAGTGTATGCAGGGTCTTTTGCCCAGCGTTTTAACATGGGGTACAACATCTGTAAACGAGAATAAAGAAAGTATGCCTTCTTCCAAGTCTTCATCTACAGTTAGGAGAAGTGTGTGAAAGGCAATGCTTAAAGTTGAGTTTAAAGCATTGCTTTCGGCACTCTGCATAGAAGACTTAGAGAGAAGTGGTATACTGGCAAAAAACGAAGGCTCTTTTTGTGTACTATCTAAAGAACAAAGAGGTAACCTTAAAAATATCTCCTTGCCATCATCTATACACAGAGAAACATTCTTTTCTTTTTGTCCAGCCCACACTGGAACAAGCAAGTATTTTCCTTTGCCAGTAACCGTATACTTCATATTATTTAACAGCTCCTGATATAACACCAGCAATAATCTGCTTTTGTAATGCAAGATAAAGAACTAATATAGGAACAACTGTCAAAATAAGAGCTGCCATAATAACACCATACTCTGCAGAATATGTACCATAGAACACATAGGTTGTAAGAGGTAGTGTTAAAATCTCTTTCTTTGCAAGCACTAAACTTGGCAAAAGGTAGTCATTCCAGAAAGCAAGAACATTCAATATAACAATAGTAAATGTTATTGGTTTTAATAGAGGGAATACTATAGAAAAGAATGTTCTATAGCGTCCACAGCCATCTATAGTAGCAGCCTCTTCCAAAGCTACAGGACAATCAGACTTTATAAAGCCTTGAAATGTAAATGTACTCAATGCAATAGAAAATCCTGTGTGCATAAAAATAAGCGTTGGACGATGATTTAAGACATTCAAAGATGAGCCGTATATAGATACAAGCGGAATCATCAAAGACTGAAATGGAATAATCATTGAAGCAACGATGATAAGACTTACTGCTGTACTAAATTTGTTTACATGGCGCACTAGATAATAAGCAAGCATACTAGACAAGAACACAACACAGACTGTAGAAAGTCCTGTAACAAAAAGAGAGTTACAGAAACTTCTAATATAGTTCATTGTGGTAAATGCACGCTTATAGTTAAAAGCAGCCTGAGAAAGACTTACAGAAGCAAAGCCGAATGGATTACGTATAATCTGAACCTTTGCCTTAAGAGAATTAAGTAGTACCATAATGAATGGAAACATAAATAAGGCAAACAATATAAGAACAATGATAAAACTTATAGTAGTCAAGGCAACCTGCTTGCTACCACCTATATGCATTGGTTTCTGCTGTGGAGAACTCATGCTGCAACCTCCTTCTTTCTTCCGAGTGATACCTGTATGCCACTTATAAGGGCAACAATAACAAACAAGACCAAAGCCTCAGACTGACCCACACCGTAATTGCGAGAAGTAAATGCTTTTTCGTAAACGTGCATTGCAACAAGTCTTGTTGTTCCGTAAGGTTCTCCTCCAGTAAGGGTTAAGTTTATATCGTAGACCATAAAGGTTCGGCTTAAAGTAAGGAATAAACATATTACAATAGAAGGAACCATAAGTGGCATTATAACATGGCGCATACGAGTAAAGCCGTTAGCACCGTCAATACTTGCCGCTTCAAGAACATCTTTACTTAATCCAGTAAAGCCTGCTATATAGATAAGCATCATATATCCAGAAAGCTGCCATACAGTTACTATGACCAATGCCCAAAAGGCTGTATTAGGCCTAGAAAGCCAAGAGGTAGCAAATGCAGCCCAATCTGTTTGTTTTCCAAAAGCCACAAGAACTCTTGTAAAGATAAACTGCCAGATAAAGCCCAAAACAACACCACCAATTAAATTAGGTGTAAAAAAGCCTGTTCTAAAGAAGTTCTGCCCTTTCATACCAGAAGTTAAAAGGTAAGCAAGGAAGAATGCAAGAATATTTACAAGGATTACAGCACAAAACACATAGCGCAGTGTAAGCCACATAGAAAACCAAAATTCTTTATCTGTAAATGTAGAAACATAGTTAGCAAATCCTATAAAAGATTTTTGCACTCCTACACCGTTCCAGTCTGTAAACGTAAGATAAAAACCATAAATAAACGGTACTATTACGACCAGCGTAAACACCACTAAAGCAGGTAGCGCAAATAAAAATGCGCAGATAATATCTTCTCTTTTCTGCTTCTCCATGTAAAATTTCCTCCTTGCCCTATCCTATGTGCAAAAGAAAGCAAAAGCGCAAAATAAAAGCGGGCAATCACATTTTAGCTCTTAAAATAAAGACTGCCCGCCCTTAACCTTTTTAACAGCACAGAATAATTAATAATATTCCATGCTATTTATATTAAACCTAGTATAAACTTATTATTTCTGTGCCTTCCAGTAATCGCTTAAACTCTTTGTAAGTTCATCGCGGCTAGAGTTACCAGAGATATACTTCTGCAAAGAAGCTCCCATCTTACTCCAGTGGTCAGAAGGTGCAATAAAGCTAGAACTGAAAGTCTTGTTGCTACCCATTTTAGCAACAATGTCTGCGCCAAGTGGGTCAAGTGGTTTGTTAGGATTATTATTTGCTGCAGGAATAATAGCACAGTCGTTTACAAGAGCTTTTTGACCGTCTGCTTCGTATACAAGCCAGTTCAAGAAGTCTTTTGCAGCCTGCTGCTGTTCTGCACTTGCACGAACTTTGTCAAGCATAACCTGCTTTGTAGCAGAAGCCTGAATGCCATTGTTTGCAAAATCACTTGTGTCTTCACCCAAAACAAATGGAACAAAGCCGAATGCATCAGAAGCTTTTGCGCCACCTTCTGCAAGATTAGGCCATGCCCAACAGCCGTTTGCCCAGAATGCAGCCTCTCCCATAGCAAGATGAAGAGCACCCTCATCATAATCTGCACCAAGTGGGTCATCATGTGAAATGTTGTATTTTACAAGCAAGTCAAGAGTATCAAGGAACTGTGTATAGCGTTCGTATGTTACAGGGTCAAGACCGCCTTTTAGGCTGTCCATAATCTTTGTAGCACCTGCTGTTGTTCCATCATAAGTATCATAGATAAATCCAAGCTGATGAGCACCTAAAGACCAGTCTTCTTTTGAAAGAACTACAGGATACTGCATTCCCTTAGAAGCTAATTCTTCCAAAATAGCCTTAAATGCAGAATAGCTATTTATAGAAGAAGGATCAAAAGTACGACCTAAAGTTTCTTCAATAGCAGCCTTATTATAGATAACACCGCGTCCTTCAATACAGAATGGGAAACTGTAAAGAGTTCCATCTATGCGAGTAAGCTGATTTGAACTGATTTCGTTCACCCATTTTTCATTGGACAAATCAAGGGCATATTCCTTTGCAAGAGCAACAACATCTGTTGTATCAAGCATTGCCATTGTTGGAGGTGTACCAGAGTTATACATAGTTGTTACCTTTGTATACGGAACTTCGCCAGCACCACAAGCTACAATTTCAAGTTTTACACCTGTAGCCTTTGTATAAACTGCAGCAGTTTTTTCTAATGCTTCCTGAATCTCACCTTTGCTATTTAAGAATGTGATAGAAACGCTACTTCCCTTGTTATTAGCTTTAGCCTCGCTTTTATTCCCATTTCCACCACAACTAGATAAAACAATACCACATACAGCTGCGAGTGCAGCAGCAGTGAATAATGATTTCTTCATACTTGCCTCCTGATAAAGAAACGCGGTATATATTAACCGCTTAACATATCTATATCATAACCCCGCTTTTGCTATATGTCAACCGTTTAACATATTTTTTTATAAATTTATTATACACATGGTTCAGACGTGTATACATCGGTGGGACTGACATATACACATCAGTAGGGGCGACGTGTACACGTCAGTATGCTCCCCCTATACATGTCGGTACCTTCCCCCTATACATGTCAATGAGTGTAACCTACGATTGCTAACAATAAGGTTTCCGTGCTATACTTTCAATATGGAATTACGAGTTTTGCGCTACTTTCTAGCGGTGGCGCGGGAAGAGAACATTACGCGAGCGGCAGAAATGCTACACGTCACGCAACCAACGCTTTCAAGGCAGCTTGCAGACTTGGAGGCAGAATTAGGGGTGTCGCTTTTTGATAGAGGGAGCCACAAAATCAAACTTACGCAGGATGGACTTCTTCTACGCCGTTCAGCTGAGGAGATTGTAGAGCTTGAAGAGAAGGCTCGCGCTCAGTTTTCGCCTAATTCTGAAGACATTTCAGGCGTGATTTCATTCGGTTGCGGAGAGCTTTCTAGCATGGACACACTTGCAGTCTGGATGGTAGATTTTCGCACTAAGTTTCCGCTCATAAAGTTTAACATTTTCAGTGGGAACGCAGACGATATCAAAGACCGCGTTGAAAAGGGCTTACTCGACTTTGCGCTCCTTTTAGAACCTGTGGATATTGCCACCTATGAGTTCGCTCGAATGAATGTAGCAGAAAAATGGTGCGCCCTCGTGCGCGAGGACTCGCCCCTTGCTCAAAAGGACGTACTCACAGCAAGCGACCTTGCTGGTATTCCGCTCATATTACCCAAGCGTGGCAATGTACAAAATCAAGTGATGAACTGGCTAGGAATTAAAGAAAACGAAGTGAATGTGGTGGCAACGGTGAATCTTCCGTACAATGGCGCAGTTAGCGTGAAACAAGGGCTTGGCGTTTCGCTAACCCTTTCACTTTCTTGTAAGTATGATGGTGTTGTAACAGTGCCACTTAGTCCGCCACTTGAACATGGCTCAGTCCTTGCATGGAAGCGTAGAGTGCCTCACTCACGAGCAGTAGAACGCTTCATCGAACTAATAAGGAGAAAGTAACCGCGCATGAATAAAACTTTACAAACACGAAAAACAGCTTCCAGTCGCCTCTGCGGATTGAATCTGTCGATTACAAAATCGAGGGCTAGCCCTCTACACGCCACATTCGCACGCT
>CAJOPO010000233.1 GCA_905236315.1 uncultured Treponema sp. | reverse complement strand
TGGGACTGACGTGTACACGTCAGTCCTTTCCCCCTAAAAATAATAAACCTGTTCGGAAACAAAATTTGCTAGCAAGTCTAATATATTGTTTTAATATTCAGAAGCAGAGCCTTTCTTATACAAAGAAGCCATACCTGAACTATTACGCTGAGTTGCAGTATGCACCCCATGACGCGCATTAGAGCCACCCTTTGACCTACCGCTTTTCTGTCGATATTCTCTATCATCATCTCTAAATCTTTTCTGAGAAAAGAACTTATCTCCCTCTCTATTACGCTTTTGGCGTTCTCTACTAGAAGAAAAATTACGTCCATTCACAGATTCACCTGTAGAAACAGATTTAGAGTCCACATGTACATGTGGCATAGAAGGGTCTGAACGAGAAAGGCTCAAGGCTTTCTCAGCAGCGTCTTTTGGCAAACTAAGTAAACAGAATTTATCCGCCATATCAATAGCGTCAACATCTTTTTCTCGTATTTTTAACAATCCCCCAAAAAACTCTGCAATGCGTCTTGGACTATAACCATCTTTCCAGCCTAGTTGAACAAACAAGCGCACTTGATTATCTGCAACAAAGACATCTCTAAAGCGACCTCTTCTTTCGCGCTCCCCTCTTCCACCTTTATCACGGCCAAAGCCCCTCCCTTGCTGCACATTTATTTTACCATAACGCTTTTTGCTAAGTTCTCTACCATAAGTTGCAGCTAAGAGGGAAGCAACCACTTCTTGAGGGTCTTGCCCAGTACATAATTCTTCTGCAAGAATATCAAATATGGGGTCGCCTTTACGCAAATGAGGAGTTGCAAGTGCAACATCTTTTTGCTCGGTAGGATTCTCTTCTTCTATAGAAGATGGTTCTGGAGTTTCTGCTATATGATTTAATCCTAATTTTTCTTTTACTTCACCAAACAATCTAGTTTTGCGAACTTCTATAACTTCCTCTACAGAAGGAATAGTACCCTCTGTCATTTCTCCTTTTGCAGAACGCTTTATTGCATTTCTTAAATAAGAAAGTTTACGGCGAGATTCTTCTGGACGCACAAAAGTAACAGCCATGCCAGCTGCCCCTGCCCTTCCTGTACGACCGATACGATGAACGTAAGTCGGACCATCAAAGGGTAAATCATAATTCACAACATGAGTTAAACCGCCAATATCTATACCACGTGCGGCAACATCAGTTGCAACCAATATACGTATTCTCTTAGCTCTAAAACGAGCAAGGATTTTTTCTCGCTGTGCTTGAGGAATATCACCGTGCAAAGCGGCAACCATATATCCCCTTTCCTCAAGAGCTTTACTTACTTCATCAGCGTCAGTTTTCTTTTGAACAAAGACAAGACCATAAAAGTCTGGAGATATATCTATAAGTCTAACTAGAGCTTCTGTTTTTTCTGATTCTCGCACAATCCAGTATTTTTGTTCTATTAAAAGAGGTTCTTCTTCATGCCCCTCTTCCTCTACAATTTCATAATCTCCCATAAATTTACCAGCAATTTTCAAAATGGGGGCAGGAATGGTAGCACTGAACAAAAGCACACGACTATTAGGATTTGCGCAAGAGAATATGGCTTCTATGTCATCAACGAAGCCCATATCTAGCATTTCATCGCCTTCATCAAGAATAAAGTAATCTATTTGACTTATATCTAAAGCACCGCGGTCTATCATATCTTGCACACGACCTGGAGTGCCAACAACTATTTCCGCACCTCGCTTTAAAGAACGCACTTGCTCTCCATAGCCTGCACCACCATAGACAACTACAGCACGAGGGAATTTTCCTGTAGTAAAGGATTCCATCTCTGTGCAAGTTTGCATTGCAAGTTCACGAGTAGGTTCTAGTATAATAGCGCGAACATGATTACTTTCTTCTCTTAATGTTTGAACAAGGGGAAGTCCAAAGGCTGCAGTCTTACCTGTACCTGTGCGTGCACGAGCAATGACATTTGCTTCCCCATTAAGCAATCTAGGAATTGCTAATACTTGTATTGGAGAAGGTGTTTTAAATCCCTTTTTTTCGATAGCGGCAAGAGTAACTTCATCAAGACCTAAATCTTCAAATGAAATGCTATCATCTTCTTCAGATTCAGAAGCAGAAAGTTCTTCGGGCATAGTTTGCCCTTCGTTTTGAGTGAGTAGTTCTTCTTCCATAATATTTTACCCCATATTATTCCTGTGATTTTGCATACTGTAGGCATTAAAATAATTTTATCGTATAGAATAGACCCCTTTAATGCCTAAACATGAAAGCCTGTACCGCATAATTAATAATGGAGCTAAAGAAAAGAGCCACTGTTTTATACAAGAGCGGCTTTAGACTGACATGCAATAAAAACTTTGAGTAGTTTAATGGTTTATTTAATGAATTACAAGCATAATTTATAGTTTTTTTAGAAAAAATTGGTAATTTTTACCAAAAGTCTTCTATCTATAAAGATATGAAAAACTTAATTTCATCATTATTAGCATTGGTAAAAAAGTTTAGTTGGCAAAGAAATCTCTTCATATTTTTTACACTGACTTTATTTTCTTCAATATTCACCCCGCACTTAAAAGCTGAAAAAAAGAAAACTGAGGCACAGACTGTAAAAATAGATTTATATACAAACGTAAAATATATCGATAAAGACGAGCAAAATGAAGATTTCACTGAGCAAATAAAAGATTGTGTAAATATTCGCTCTGAGATACGACTAAAGAGTGCTTTTCTCGATGCTTTTTACGCAACTGATATTTATAGTAATACTTTTGATAAAAACTCTTTTGGTTTTTCAGTGCATACAAATGGCACAGTTTGCAATCTTTTACCGCTAAAACTTAAACTAATGGCAGGAAATATAAATTACAAGTCAAGTATTACGCAATTAAGTAACCCAGTATTAAAGCACCATTCAGCTCTAGCAAAGTTTTATAATAATTCAAGCGGAATATCGCCATCATTTCAAGGCTTTTCTTATAATAAAAAACCGCTTTCAGTCTGCCTTAGTATAGAAAATATCACTCCGATTGGTGGCTCATTTTTTACACAAAATTCAAAGCCGGGTCCCTGTGCATATCTTCCTTCTATACAATTTGCATACACCGAAGACAAAAATATTTTTGCTAGTATGTATAAAACATTTATAATTCAAAATCTTTCTACCATAAATATAGGACTTACAGGTGGTTTATTTCAGCATGGTAAGGATTTTAATTGTAATTATTGGTTTACAAAAACACGACCATATATAAAAAAGGATTACGCCGCGTGCTGTGCAGAGTTTAGCTTTACTTCTACGCATTATAAAAATAACACAAAAGGTTTTATTTACCAAAATCCATTTGGTTCATTTAATTTATGCACACAAATAAATAATGGTTTTTCTTTTAAACATTTCGTTTTTAACACAAGTTTATTTCTTTCAGATAAAGACACAATTACCTCAAGCGGAAGTATGCTTGCACCTTATATGCAAGTAAATATAAATCCCCAATATAAAACCAAAATAGCCTTTATGAATTTACAAATAGGACTTTTTGCACAAGAAGACTGGTGCAGAAATAAAAACAACAATCTTGATTACAACAAATATTTTTGTAGTCTAAGTTCTTGCATTAGTAATAAAAAGCATAGATTTAGCTCATCTTTTTCAACTTCTTATAATGATTACTCAAAAGAATTTGTGCCAAGTGTTTATAGTTCATACATTTATAATACAAAGAATTTTAGCATGGGATTTAGTGCAAACGCAAAATTCTATGATACAAAAAACATATTTACACTAAAAGAAAATCTGAACATACATAAAAATGTTTTTTATACAATAAATGTAAAAGAAACCTTTACGCAAAATAAAGAAAAGGATTTGGATGTAAAATTAGCAACTGGTTTTTCTTTTCGTTATAAGACCCATTTTATAAATATAAATGGTAGTTTCTATGCACAATTTGAATTTTAGATGTATTAAACCTAAGCAAAAAGGAGGATTTCCACTAATCTATTAGTAGAAAATTTTATTGATTTTGATAATTTCTATTGAATTTCCTAATTCTTTCTATTATAATAATTCGACTATAAGTGGGAATAGGTTTTCCTGCAAGGATATTTAAAGAATTTTTTTAGTGAGGTACACAATATGAGCTTTGATATTACAAAAGTTCGTAATATCGGTATCAGCGCCCACATTGACTCCGGCAAGACGACGCTGTCAGAACGCATTCTGTTCTACTGCAACAAAATTCACCAGATTCATGAAGTACATGGAAAAGACGGCGTTGGTGCAGTAATGGATTCAATGGATTTGGAACGCGAACGCGGCATAACCATTCAATCAGCTGCAACACAGGTAAACTGGAAAGACATCACGATCAATCTTATTGACACACCAGGTCACGTAGACTTTACTGTAGAAGTAGAACGCTCTTTGCGTGTTCTTGATGGCGCAATTCTTGTTCTATGCGCTGTTGCAGGCGTTCAGTCTCAGTCAATAACAGTAGACCGCCAGCTAAAACGTTATCATGTTCCCCGCATTGCATTTGTAAACAAATGCGATAGACAAGGAGCAAATCCTTTAAGAGTATGTAGCCAGTTGCGTGAAAAACTTGGTTTAAACGCATATATGGTAGAATTACCAATTGGTCTTGAAGATAAATTGCAAGGCGTTGTAGACCTTATTGCAATGAAGGCTTATTATTTTGAAGGTCATGACGGTGAAGACGTACGTGTTGCAGAGGTTCCAGCAGAACTTGTAGAGCAAGCAAAGCAGAAGAGAGAAGAATTGCTTGATGCAGCGTCTATGTTTGATGATTCCTTAATGGAAGACATTATGGAAAACGGTTATGACAATGTAGACCAAAACAAAGTTATTGCTGCAATTCGCAAAGGCACTTTAAGTGAACAGTTTGTTGCTGTATTCTGTGGTTCAGCACACATGAACAAGGGTATTCAGCCATTATTAGATGGTGTTGAACGCTACTTGCCTAACCCAACAGAAGTTAGAAACTTTGGTCTTGACCGCGACAATAATGAAGCACAGGTTGAATTGTTTAACGTAGCTGATAAGCCTTGTGTAGCCTTAGCATTTAAGCTTGATGACGGTCAGTATGGTCAGCTCACTTATGTACGTATTTATCAAGGCAAGATTGTAAAGGGTGATGAACTCTTTAATACACGTGCACAAAAGAAATTTAAGGTTGGGCGCATTGTTCGTATGAACGCTGCTGCAATGGAAGATATAAACGAAGGTATGCCTGGCGACATTATCGCATTGTTTGGTGTAGACTGTGCTTCTGGCGATACATTCTGCGGTGGTGGATTGAACTACGCTATGACTTCTATGTTTGTTCCAAATCCTGTTATTTCTGAAGCTATTACGCCAAAGAATAAAACTGATGCTGCAAACATGGCAAAGGCATTAAACCGCTTTACAAAAGAAGACCCAACTTTCCAAACTTATGTTGACCCAGAAAGTAATCAGACAATTATTAAGGGTATGGGTGAGTTACACCTTGCAGTTTATGTAGAACGTATGAAGCGTGAATATAAATGCGAAGTTGTAGTTAGTGAACCAGAAGTAGCTTACCGCGAATCCATTACTCAGAGAGCAGACTTTAACTTTACTCATAAAAAGCAGACTGGTGGTTCTGGTCAGTATGGTCGTGTAGCTGGTTTTATGGAGCCACTAGAAGGCAAAGACTACGAATTTGTAGATAGCATAAAAGGTGGTGCAATTCCTAATGAATACATACCATCTTGCGATAAGGGCTTTAAGCGTGCTATGGAAAAAGGTTCTCTTATTGGAGCACCTGTAGTTGGCGTAAAGTGTACAATAAACGATGGTCAGTATCACCCAGTAGACTCTTCTGATATAGCATTCCAAACTGCTGCTATTGGTGCTTTCCGCGAAGGATACGAAAAAGCAAAACCTGTAATTCTTGAACCTATTATGAAAGTTCAGATTTCAGGTCCTACAGAATTTCAAGGAAATATGTTTGGTCTAATAAACCAGAGACGTGGTGTTATTATTGATTCAACTGATGAAAATAATACTTCTACAGTAAATGCAGAAGTTCCTCTTTCCGAAATGTTTGGATTCTCTACAATTCTTCGTTCTTCAACACAAGGAAAAGCCGAATTCACTATGGAATTTGAAAAATATGGCAAAGTTCCTAACAATGTTGCAGACGAATTAATTAAGAATTACAAAGAAAAACGCAAGGCAGAGCAAAAGTAAGGAGGATAGTATGCCAAAACAAGAACTTTATGAACGCAGTCCTATCCGTGCCTTTGATGAAGCAACAAGCGGTGGCTTAAAAGGTGGCGAAATGGGCTTGGTAACTTCTCAAAAAGGTTTAGGAAAAACATCTGTACTAGTTCAATTTGGTATGGATACTTTATTAAACGGCAAACAGTTAGTACACGTTTCTTTTGACCAGCATACTGCTAACGTAATGTCATGGTATGATGGGATCTTGAATGAGATTTCTAAGAAAAAGGCCATTTCTCAAGAAGCAAAAGAGCAGATTGTTAGAAACCGCACAATCTTAAACTTTAATCAAGATAACGTAAACCTTGAACGTGTTGTAAATACACTTAATGCTCTAAAAGCTGGTGGTGTAGCAGTAGCAGGTGTTGTTATTGATGATGTAGATTTTTCTAAAGTTAGAGAATCAGACATTCAGTCAGTTGCATCTTATGCTAAGGCTACAAAAGTAAAGGTATGGATGAGTGCAGTTTCTGAAGGTGATACACTAGAAGAACAAGCTCCTAAAGTTATACTTCCTTATTTTAATGCTGTGGTACACCTAGTTTCTAAAGGTTCTACAACCGCTTTGCAAGTTTTAAAAATGGGCAAAAAAGGCGAAGTAGAAACCAAGTTAAAGCTAGATTCTAAAACTTTACTTATTACAAATAAATAAGTATCAACTTTTATGATAAAAATACCCCTAAAATATTTTTTAGGGGTATTTTTTTTTAGGAATGAAATATGACAGCAAAAGAACGTTCAGAAAAAGCTGCAGAATTAAAAGCAAGTGGTAAATATAATTGCTGCCAAGCAGTAACCACCGTCTTTGAAGACTCTGTTGCTACAAACAGTCCAAATATGGATAAAGAATTACTGCAACAAATATCAGCAGGCTTTGCAGTAGGAATGGGCTGCATGGAAGCCACTTGCGGTGCATTAATAGGGGCAAGCATTATAGCAGGACTGCGCACAAAAGGAAAAGGAACTGTAAAACTTACTAAGCAAATACTAACTAAATTTAAAGAAAAAAGCGGGGCTACTATATGTAGTGACTTAAAGGGGATAAAAACAGGCATTGTTTTATGTGAATGTAATGACTGCGTACGAAATGCAGTTCTTGCAGCAGAAGAAGTTTTCCAAGAAGCAGGTGTCTAGGCTCCCCTTTGTACAAAAAACGACAGTCTGTAGTATAACTTCAAACTGTCGTTTTATATTATTTTACTCGTTTACTATTTTATTTTTAGTGCAAAACTTTGTAAAAAAGCGGATTTGCACTAAGGTAGCAGAAGGCGCAGGACCACCTTGTATATTACGATTTTCCATACAAGCCTTAGGCGTTATTAAATCATAAATATCTTCATCAATAAGTTCAGAACATTGCTGAAACTCTTCCACACATAAATCTTCAAGTTTTGTAAGACCTGCATCAAGTGCCTTACGTACCGCTTTAGCAGCAACGCCATGTGCTGTTCTAAAAGGAAGCCCCTTTCTAACTAAATACTCAGCAATATCCGTAGCATTTGCAAAGCCCCCTTCACAGCTAAATGCCATGCGCTCTTTATTCCAGCGAGCAGTCTTTATCATAGACTCAAACACTTTTAGATTTGCCTGAACAGTATCTAGTGCTTCAAACAAGGGAGCCTTATCTTCTTGCAAATCTCGGTCATAAGCAAGGGGTAGCCCCTTTACCATAGTAAGCAAATTAATTAAATCGCCATATACTTTACCAGTTCTCCCACGTATAAGTTCTGCAAAATCAGGATTCTTTTTTTGTGGCATTATAGAACTACCTGTAGACCATTTTTCACTTAAATCAATAAAGCCAAATTCTGTAGTAGACCAAAGCACCACTTCTTCACACATGCGGCTTAAATGAGATTGCAAAATAGCAAAATCAGAAGTAAATTCTATGCAATAATCCCTATCCGAAACACTATCTAAGGAGTTTTCCGTTATTCCAGTAAATCCTAATTGCTTTGCAACCGTTTCCCTCTTTAAAGGAAGCGTGGATGTTTGCAATGCCCCGCAACCTAAGGGGGAATCTTTTATACGAGAAAGCGAATCTTCTATACGAAGCCAATCACGGCGTAGCATAGCACACCAAGCAAGTAAATGCTGAGCTAGGGTTCCAGGCTGGGCGTGCTGCATGTGGGTATAGCCTGTAAGCAAAGAAGAGCGATGTTCACTTGCAATAGAACAAAGCGTTTCAATCAGAGTAAGTATATCATTTTGGACACTAGGAATAACTCTCAAAAGATAAAGACGCTCATCTAAAGCGATTTGGTCATTGCGACTTCTACCTGTATGGAGTTTTTTGCCCGCTTCCCCTATTCTATCTGTTAATTCCGCTTCTATAAAAGAGTGAATATCTTCTGCACTATAATCAATGGCTAAAGAACCAGAAAGCAAATCTTTTTCTATACTATGAAGACCTTTTACTATAGAGTCAGATTCTTTTCGCGTTATTATTCCTTGCTCACCAAGCATAGAAGCATGCGCTATCGACCCCTTTATGTCATCTAATGCCATGCGCTCATCCACATAAATAGATGTTTCAAAATCCACAGCATTAGCGTCAGGACCTTCTTTGAATCTTCCACTCCATAAAGCTTTGTGATTATCATCTGTTAAAGCATCATGTTTTAAAGTATTGTTGCTTAAAGCATCGTGTTTTTTTTTCTCTACAGTTTGCTTAGTTTCCATTAGCTTCCATCCAACGTTCTATTCCGTTTTTTACATCATCATCAATATCATGTTCTATCTTACAAGCATTTTTTTCCGCTTGTTCTTCACTTACTCCTGTTATTTTTTGCAAAAACTTAGTAAGCAAGACGTGTCTACCATAAATTTCTTCAGCCTTTGCTCGCCCCTTCTCTGTAAGTTGCAAGGCACCTATATTACCTACTGTAACATAACCATTTTCTTCCAAAATACTCATTGCCCTGCTTACACTAGGTTTAGAAACATTTAATTTTTTTGCAACATCGACAGAACGAGCAATTCCATTTTCTTGCTGTAAACGCAAAATTGCTTCCAAATAATCTTCGCCTGACTCATGGATTTCTGCCATAACTTCCTCCTTCTTAATGAAAATAAAGATTATTCACGGCTTCCCATTATTAGATATGATAGAATTTCTATCTAACTAGTTAAAGTTGTTTAAATTTATTATTTGATTATAAATTGGTTTCCCACCTGGCACCATAGGAAGAACTAGTTCATCAATATCTATTTTAGCATCAATAACAGCAGGCTTTTTGGAATCAAACGCTTTCTTAAAGACATCTTCAAACTCGGTTTCGTTTTCTGCTCTATATCCATCTATTCCATAAGCAGCAGCAAGTTTTACCCAATCAGGTCCAAAATCCAATGTAGTAGCACTATACCTTTTACCATAAAACAGTTTTTGCCATAAGCGAACATTTCCTAATGTACCATTATTAACAACAACAATTACAATCGGCAAATTATAATGCCCTATAGTAGCAAGCTCATTACAGTTCATTCTAAAAGAACCATCTCCTGCTATATGAACTACACGAGCAGAAGGTAATGCCATCTGAATACCAATAGCTGCCCCTGTGCCAAAGCCCATAGTTCCAAGCCCACCACTAGTTATAAATGTTCTAGGCTTATTAAAAGGATAGTGCTGTGCCGTCCATAGCTGATGTTCACCAACTTCTGTAGTAATAAAAGTATCATCACCAGCAACTTTATGAATACATTCGCACATAAACTTAGGATTAATACAAGACGGACGAGATTCAGAATACATCTTTGGCACTTCTTGCTTCCACTTTTCTATTTTTTCTATCCATTCTACATGCTGTTTTTCATTTATAAGAGGCAATAATCTTTGCAAAATATCGTTTACATCACCCACTAAACTTCCTGCCACTGGAATATTTTTGTTAATTTCTGCAGGGTCTATATCTATATGGAATACCTTGCTATTTTGTGCAAATTTAGAAGCATCAGAAATAACTCTATCACTAAAGCGCGCTCCTAAGGCAAGCACAAGATCGCTTTCTGTAATTGCCATATTACTAGCCCTTGTGCCATGCATGCCCAACATTCCCAAGCACAAACTATCATTGGAAGGGAAAGCAGAACGAGCCATAAGACTTTCTGTGACAGGTATATTCGCTTTCTTTGCAAAATTAAGTAGAGAAGCACTTGCATTGCTTATGATTATGCCACCGCCTGCATAAATTACAGGGCGTTCAGCTGAGTTTATTAATTGAGCGGCTGCTTGTATTTCTTCATCGCTAGGAGTAGGAACTGTAAATAAACGAGAAAGATTGTTATTAGCATTTTGCAATAACTTTTTTGCATCTTCTGGAGATGAAAGAGGTTCAAAATCAACTTCAGCAGCAGTCACTTCTTTTGGAATATCTATAAGGACAGGACCTGGTCTACCACTTTTTGCAATAACAAAGGCTTCTCTAATAACAGAAGCAAGTTCGTCAACACTGCGTACTATAAAGTTATGCTTAGTTATAGGCATTGTTACGCCTGTTATATCTATTTCTTGAAAAGAATCTTTTCCTAAAAGTGGTGTGGGAACATTACAAGTAATGGCAACAATGGGGCTAGAATCCATATAGGCGGTAGCGATTCCTGTAACAAGGTTTGTAGCACCAGGACCGCTAGTTGCAAACACAACGCCAACTTTGCCAGTCGCTCTAGCGTATCCATCTGCTGCATGAGATGCCCCTTGCTCATGGGCTGTAAGTATATGCTTTATTCTATCAGAATTCTTGTATAATTCATCGTATATATTTAATATTGCGCCACCTGGGTAACCAAAAATAGTATCAACGCCCTGCTCTATCAAACATTCTATAACTACGCGCGCTCCATTTATTTTCATATTTTTTTCCCTTAATTAAAGTAAAACTTTATCTTGTTTCAAATGTTTCTGAATCAAGTATTTGCTTCTATATTACACTATTCTTTGTAGATTTGCAATGAAAAAAGGTACTATCTTTGCACCTAAAAGGTATAGTCTTCGCACTCGAAAGGTATAACCTTCGCAGTCAAAAGGTATAACCTTTACACTCAAAAGGTTGTACCTTTTTAAACAAAAAACAGCCACTTAATAGTGGCTGTGAGGAAGCGAAAATGAGCTATAATTTATTTTAGGGAACCTCGAAAAACTCCCTTTCAGAAAGTTTTTCGAGGTTCCTGCGAGTTGTAAGTCGCTATAATAGCGCGACTTAC
>CAJOPO010000232.1 GCA_905236315.1 uncultured Treponema sp. | reverse complement strand
CATGAATTGGATGCATGGATGGGTGAGATATCTCCTGGAACAAGAATTATTTCACAAGAATTACCAGATATCGATTTGGTCAAGATGGCAGTTCAATTTGAAACTTCCACAAGAACTGAACATGGAACTATAAATGAAATGTCCAATGAATTTGCACCTATAAATGTTGGTTTTGGAATTCCTTTTGTTTTACCCCTTATTCTCACAATTCTAATTTCAGAATCCGGAGATTTGGTTCTTATAGAAAATCCTGAATCTCATTTGCATCCAAGAGGACAGGCTGAACTGGGAAAACTTCTTGCACTGGCAGCGGAAAATGGAATTCAAATATTCTGTGAAACCCATAGCGACCATATAATAAATGGAGCAAGAGTAGCTGTAAAAACAAAAGTGATATCACCAGAACACATAAAACTTTTCTATTTTGGAAAAAAAGAAGATGCTACTCTGGAAACAAAAATTCAGGCTATCAATGTAGATAAAAATGGTGAACTTGATCAATACCCAAAAGGCCTTCTCGATGAATGGGGCAATCTCATGTCTCAGTTGTTTTAGGCGGTAAGTATGCAGAATGAAGTTTTCTTTAATGAACTATGCCTAAAAGACAAGATAAATGATTACTCTGTATTTGAAAATCTGAGAGAGTGTTATCAGAAACTAAAAAGCGAAGATTTCTCGGTTTGTAGATTGGATAGTGATACAAAAAAGACAGTTTTTGATTATCTAAAAAGTATCTCTGGAGTATCTCAATTTGCGATTACGAATTTCTTTTATGCTTTTTTTCATACACCGTTTGAAAAAGATGATATGAGTGATGAAACCGAAGAAAAATTTGTATTGCATGATTTGTATTTTGAAAATGAGAAAACTACAGGTCTCCAATGGGCATATACTTACGATACGTTAGCCTTTAGTCTTTTAACAAATGATAAATGGAATCGAGATTCTATTACTGTTATTGATAAAGCAGATGAAAACAAAAGCATTTTAATACATCATGCAGCAACAGTTGCAAATATTGATGCACAAAAGGCTTGGATTGATTCATTAAAAGATATTGAATTAGAAAAAACTGCCTTAATGCCGGAACAAAAGCTTTTCAATGTTTCTGGGACTCATCATGGTAATGATAAGCGACGATTGTTTTGGGATAAAATAAAGAATAATGAATATGTTGTATCTTGTATTACATCTACAGAAAATCATTCGCGTGATAAAACTTTAATCCATAAAGTTTATAGTGATGGAAAAATAGAACTTGTTCTTTATTGGGAAGATTCTGGCTATAGTATGCTTATTCAAACTACAGGCAGAAATTATCGCGAAACAAAGAAGATTGCAGATATTTTAACAGAAAAATATTCAAAGTAGGAGCACACATATATGTCATCACTTTTCACCGACGAAGAAATGCTAGAATTAGATAAAGACAGCTTATTCTCAACAGAACCCGTAACCGTCCTAGGCAAAACCTTTGCCAATGACAACGAACGCCGTCAATACTTCCGCGACGAGCTTCGCAAAAAGCTGCCGGAACTCAAAAAACTGGAAGGTTATCCAATCGGTGAAGATGATGACATTATAAACCTTTCCGACCCGCCGTATTACACAGCCTGCCCGAACCCTTGGCTTAATGACTTTGTTGCTGAATGGGAAAAAGAAAAGGAATCTCCAGAACTCAAGAAAATTCGTAAGGATGATTTTGAAGTAAAAGACCCGTATGCAAGCGATGTGAGCGAGGGCAAAAACAACCCGATTTATAACGCGCACTCATATCACACAAAAGTGCCTCACCCTGCGATTATGCGCTACATTCTGCATTACACACAGCCGGGCGACATTGTGCTTGACGGTTTTGCGGGAACTGGAATGACTGGTGTCGCGGCTCAGATGTGCGGAAAGTGCGACATAGATTTGAAGAACAAGATTGAAAATGAGTTTGAAAAGCTTGAATACAAAAAGCCTGTCTGGGGAGCGCGTCATGCCGTTTTGGGAGATTTGAGCCCGGTAGCTTCTTTTATTGCCTACAATTACAACACTCCGGTAAATGCAAAGCGCTTTGAACTTGAGGCAAAAAAGATTCTTGCTGAAGTTGAAAAAGAATGTGGCTGGATGTACGAAACCCGACACACCGACGGAAGCATTGGAAAGATAAACTATGTGGTTTGGAGCGATGTTTTTATTTGCCCTGATTGCGGTGGCGAGATTGTTTTTTAT
>CAJOPO010000231.1 GCA_905236315.1 uncultured Treponema sp. | reverse complement strand
TTTTAACTATGGAAGAGTGCAAGGATTTATCCTTTGAGGAGCTTTTAATCACTGTAGAAAATGGTATTCCACTAGTAAAAAAGACGCTTGCAGAAAACTTTAGCCTGTTTACTAATATGTACGATTGCACTTCCCGCATATCTTCTTATCATAATCCGCGCATGGCACTATTAAAAGACATACACAAGGGCAAAAGATGCTTTATTGTTGCCACAGGTCCTAGCTTGCGCATGGAAGATTTGGATGCGCTACACAAAAACGGCGAAATCTGCTTGAGTATGAACCGCATTTATTATGCCTTTAAGCATACTTCATGGCGACCTAACTATTATGTGTTAGGGGATTATCGCTTTTTTATGCAAGATAAGAGCGAAATCCTTTCGTATTTTGAGGGCATACCAAAGTTGTTTGCAGATACCTACGAGCCATATTGGAAAGAAGCGCGTGATGAGAGCTTTTATAGGTTTCATTATCAATATGAGTTTCATCCAGATTCATTGCCTAAGTTTTCAGATGATTTATCTGTAACTTCTTATCATGGTTGCACCGTTACGTATACTTGCCTAGAGATTGCAGCCTTTATGGGCTTTACAGAGATATATTTGCTTGGGGTGGACGCTTCTTACTCTGCACAAGATACGCAGAATGTGAGCGACCACTTTACTAAAGAATATCTAAATAATTCAACTACAAAGCAGTTGCGTTCGTTTCCTAAGCAGACGCTTCTTGCGTATCAGGCGGCAAAGAATTATGCTGCTTCTCACGGCATACATATTTATAACGCTACACGAGGAGGTAAGTTAGAAGTGTTTGAGAGAGTGAGTTTTGATAAGGTTATGCAGAATATGAAGGGGGGGGTACAGTGGTATAGTACAATCCTCCTTCGTCATGTTGAGCCTATGCCAATAGGCGAAATATCTATTGCAAGCACACATCAGGTGCCTTCTTATTCTTATAAGGAGGCAGCATGAAAAATCAAAAGTTTTTTCTTTATGGGGCGGGTATAAATTCCTACGGCGTAATAAAGTTCTTAGGAAGAGAAAACATACTAGGCCTTATAGATACAGACACAAGTAAAGACGGTCAGTTTGTAGACGGAGTTCAAGTACATACTTTAGATTGGTACTTTGTCCAAAAAGGCCACAACGCTATTCCCATAGTTATTTCTGCCTTTCAGAAAATCAATGATGTTAAACAAATCCTTCAAGCGCATGGGGTGTTAAACTTTTTAGACTGCCCCTATATGCAAGCGGGCATGTTAACCATAGAAGAGCTTTCTGACTATGTTATGCTTCATAGCAGGGGTAAGAAAATCCTCTTTGATGATACCACCCTGCTATCATTCCTTATCTGCGCTGAATTGCAAGGGCGCGGAATCTTTGAGCGTTTGGGATTTGTGCGCTGTTCTAATAAGTTTGTTACCCAAACATTAAACCTTTCCACCTGTGCTATAGATAATGAGAGCATAACAGTTCTTACACATTCCTCTGCAGAAGAGTGCGAGCAAAGCACAGCAGAGAAAATAAATCTTATTAAATACATATACTTTAACCCCAAGTTTGCGCATAAGGAATTAGCAAAGTTTAAGGATATACACAAGGGCAAGAAGTGCTTTGTAATAGGCAATGGTCCTAGCCTCCGTATGCAAGACCTAGATATGCTAAGCGAGTGTAGCGCAATATGTTTTGCAAGTAACGGAATTTATCTTTCTTATGCGAACACCAATTGGCGACCAAACTATTACGCTACCTTTGATTACCTTGCATATAAGATGTGCATAGAAGCGCAAAAAAAGAGTGCAAGCAAGGCAGAAATCTTTATAGAAGATTTTTATAACTATGCAGATGCAGCAGAGCCTAAGGGTGTAAACTGCTTGCACCGCGTCCATACTATAAATGCAATAGGTTTTTCTTCAGACATTACGCAGTATTCTTATTCTGGTAGCACTGTAACTTATGGGCTTATGCAGCTTGCTTCCTACATGGGCTTTGCCGAAATATATTTGCTCGGCGTGGACTTTACCTTTAACTTGCAGGGCAATCATTTTGCAAAAGATTATGATGCTATTGCTATTTGTAATGCCATGCAAAACGGCAGGCAGGAAGTGTTAAAGGCATATAAGTGCGCCTTAGATTATTCACAAAAACATAATTTTAAGATTTATAACGCCACACGTGGAGGAGAGCTAGAAGTGTTTGAGAGAGTTAGTTTTGATAACGTCATACGAAATATGAGGGGGGGGGTACAACAGTATAGTATAATTATACTCCGTCATGTTGAGGATGAATGTCCGAAACATCTTTTAGTTAAGGGAACCTCGAAAAACTCCCTTTCAGAAAGTTTTTCGAGGTTCCTGCGAGTTGTAAGTCGCTATA
>CAJOPO010000230.1 GCA_905236315.1 uncultured Treponema sp. | reverse complement strand
TTCTTGACACCAGATGAGTTTTTGAATAACTTTTACTTACATTCTTCCACAGGAAACTGAGTGTCCTATATGTATTTGGAACGAACAATCTATTGTTTTTTTCTTTCTATATATGATATACTCATTGCAATGAAATTACCTAGTATTTTAATGGAATAAATCTTTGATTTGTTGTAAAATATATTCTACATAACGATATACTATGACAGTAAATTGGCTTTGAGAATATCTTTTGCCTATTAACCTTTTAGTTAGAAAAGGTTAATATTAACTTTTGACTTTTTATAGGAGTGCATTATGGCAGAAAATCTGCTTCAAATTCAAAATATATGTGCTGGTATACAGGAAAAAGAAATCCTGCATGATGTTTCATTTAATATACAAGCGGCTCAAATCCATGTTCTTATGGGACCAAACGGTGCTGGAAAATCAACACTAGGTAATGTACTTATGGGAAATCCTGAATATTCAATCTCTAGTGGAAAACTTTTATTTGATGGAGTGGATATTACAAACTTTCCTACTGATAAACGGGCAAAAGCAGGTATGTTCTTAAGTTTTCAAGACCCATTAGAAGTTCCTGGCATTTCCTTAGAGTCCTTTATTCGTTCTGCTATGCAACAAGTTACAGGGCAAAAAATAAAACTCATGGCTTTTAAAAAAGAACTTGAAAAAGCAATGGATGTTCTTGATATGAGCCACTCTTATGCCGAACGCGACTTAAATGTGGGCTTTTCTGGAGGAGAAAAGAAAAAGAGTGAAATATTGCAACTTTTAATGCTTAAACCCAAATTTGCAATATTAGATGAAACTGATTCTGGTCTTGATGTGGACGCTGTGCGCACAGTTAGCCGTGGAATAGAAGAATTCCAAAAGAATGTTGGGGGGGCGTTGCTTATTATAACACACTCTACACGCATACTAGAAAGTTTACACGTAGACTATACGCACATAATGGTAAGGGGACGCATTGTAAAAAGTGGAGATGGCTCTTTAGTTAATGAGATTAACGAAAAAGGATTTGACCCATTTATTCCAGAAGATATAAAACAAGCTATCCGCAAAGAAGAACTTGCAGCGGCCGCTAAAGCTGCAATGGACGCTGTAAAAGCCGCTTCTGCTAATGGAGGCCTACAATAATGGCAGAAGAAAAAAGAGATATTGCGGATATAAATCATTCTTTATATGACTTTAGATATGAAGAAAATGACGCTGATTTTTACAGGGTGCGTAAGGGGCTTGATGAATCTATAGTTTTGCGCATAAGTGAAGAAAAGCATGATAGCGATTGGATGCGTGATTTTAGATTAAAATGTCTTAAAATATACAATGAAACAAGGGAACCTGATTGGGGGCCTGATATTCATGATTTAGATATTCAAAAAATCGTTACCTATGTAAAGCCCAAAACTGCAATGGCTGCAAAGTGGGAAGATGTACCTGATGATATAAAGAATACTTTTGAAAAATTAGGAATCCCAGAAGCAGAACGAGAAAGCCTTGCAGGTGTAGGTGCCCAATATGACAGTGAACTTGTTTATCACAATGTAAAAGATGAAGTTGCAGAACAAGGTGTCGTTTATACAGATATAGAAAGTGCATTTTCTGGCGAATATAGTCAAATGGTAAAAGACCACTTTATGCGCTTAGTTCCCCCTACAGACCATAAATTTGCAGCTTTACATGGAGCAGTTTGGAGTGGAGGTAGTTTTGTTTACGTTCCTAAAGGGGTAAAAGTAAAAATCCCTCTTCAATCATACTTTAGACTAAATGCAGCAGGGGCGGGGCAGTTTGAGCATACTCTTATAATCGTAGACGAAGGAGCTGATTTACACTTTATAGAAGGCTGTTCTGCTCCTAAGTATAATGTTGCTAATTTGCACGCAGGCTGTGTTGAACTTTATGTGAGAAAGGGTGCTCGTTTGCGCTATAGCACTATAGAAAACTGGTCAAAAAATATGTATAACTTAAACACAAAGCGTGCCCTTGTAGAAGAAGGGGCTAGAATGGAGTGGGTAAGTGGTTCTTTTGGTAGCCATGTTTCTTATTTGTATCCCACTACAATCTTAAAAGGTGACCGCTCTCAGTGTGAGTTTACAGGAATAACTTTTTCTGGAAAAGGACAAGACCTAGATACTGGTGCTAGAGTGGTTCATATAGGTAAAAATACCTCTTCAATTATTAGTTCTAAATCTATAAGCAAAAGTGGCGGGCAAAATACATATCGCTCTGCTGTTATAGTGAATAAGGAAGCAACAGGGGCAAAGGTTAGCGTGAATTGTGATAGCCTTATGCTTGATGATACTAGTAATTCTGATACTATTCCTGCAATGAATATTATGACCGATGAATGTGATGTAGGTCATGAAGCAAAAATAGGTCGCATTTCTAATAAGGCTATATTTTATTTAATGAGTCGTGGAATAAGTGAAGATGAAGCAAGGGCTATGATTGTAAGTGGTTTTGCTAATCCTGTAAGCAAGGAATTACCTTTGGAATATGCTGTAGAAATGAATAATCTAATACAGCTAGAAATGAAGGGGAGCTTATAATGAATAAAATTAATGCAGATATAAACAGATTTCCTTCTATTACGTGGCATAGTTTGCATATAAATCATGGTCATATAGACGGATATATAGATTCCTCTGCTAATATAGATGTTTCTAATATTCAAGAAGGGGTGAGTTATAGTAAAAAATCTTTTGTAGATAGCTTTCTTTCTGAAAGCCCAATTCCTACTCAATTAGGGGCAGAACTAGATTCTGAATTGGATTCTATATCAAAGACTTTTGAAAACTCTGTAAACGAGTTTATTATTCAGGGCAATATAGAAGAACCTATTTATATTACATATAATCCTCTTTCTCAAGTTCATTCTATTGCAGACTATGTTATAAATTGCAAAGAAAACTCTAGTGCTACATTTATTTTTGACTTTAGAGGAGCTAAAGAAGAAAGCTTTATAGTAAACAGAATAAGGCTTTACGCTGCTTCCTATTCTAAAGTTCATATTATTAGTGTGAATATGCTTAATGAGGATGTGTGTTTTTGTAATGGCATAGGTAGTCTTTGTCAAGAAAAAGCCAATGTAGAAGTAACAAGCATAGAACTAGGGGCAAAAAAAGTATTTTCTGGGTGTAAACATTCTATGTGTGGTTTAGAAGCTGCTACAAATACTCGTTTTGCATATATAGCGCGTAAAGAAAATGAAGTGGATATTAACTATGTTGCTCGCCATATTGGAAAAGAAACACAGAGTCTAGGTTCTTTTAGTGGCGTTGTTATGGATAAGGCAAAAAAGACTTGGAGAGGAACACTGGATTTCCCAAAAGGTTGCATAGATTCAAAAGGGGATGAGCAAGAAAACATCTTATTATTAAGCAAAGATGTATTAAATAAGTCTATGCCTGTAATACTTTGTGATGAAGAGGCAGTTGACGGAAGGCATGGAGCGTCTATAGGGCGTTTGAGTCCTGATGTGCTTCTTTATTTGCAGAGTAGGGGAATAGATGAACAAACTGCTCGTTCTATGATGATAAAAAGTTGTGTAAATGCACTTGTTCATTTCATTCCCAATGAAAACCTAAAGCAAGATATTCAATCCTATATGGAAGGAGTTTTTTAATGGCAGAGTTAAATATTTTCCGTTCTGATTTTCCTCTTTTTAATGATGCAAATAATAAGGATTTAATATATTTTGATAATGCTGCTACAGCTCAACGCCCCCAATGTGTACTAGATGCAATTAATTCTTTTTATAAAGAGTCAAATGCAAATCCTCTTCGTGGCTTATATGGCCTTAGCATTAGGGCAACTGATTTATATGAGCAGGCTAGGCATACTGTAGCGCGTTTTATTAATGCAAAAGAAGATGCAGAAATTGTTTTTACGCGAAATGCTACAGAAAGTTTAAACTTAATAGCATATACTTGGGCTATGGCAAACATTCAAGAGGGAGATGAAATAGTTATTACTTCTATGGAACATCATTCTAATATGCTTCCTTGGCAGATGGTTTGTCAAACTAAAAAGGCTAAATTAGTCTTTTTGGAATGTGATAAAGAGGGCGTTATTGCAAAAGAAGAGTATGAAAAAAAGATAAATGCACGTACAAAACTTGTTTCTATAACACAGGTGAGTAATGTATTTGGAATAACAAATCCTATAAAGCAGATAGCATCTTATGCACATAAGGTGGGAA
>CAJOPO010000229.1 GCA_905236315.1 uncultured Treponema sp. | reverse complement strand
CTGTGAGAGGCTCCTCAATACGACCTCCCAGATGGTGACTCTCGCTTTTATTTCGGTGTTAATCAGGAAATTTTAGACAGGCTCTAAAAAATGGTTATTTAGGAAAAAGTTATGCCTTGTTAGGAGATTTGTTTTATATGAAAGGGAATTATGATAAAGCATTACGTTATTTAAATAATGCTATAGAAGTCACTGATAATGACTTCTCTTTTTATAAAGCAAGGTCAAGAATTTATTCAGCCCTAGTAAAGCAAGGAAAAACTGAATATTCAACTTTGGTAGAAAAAGACCTTGCAATGTCAGAGAAAGTCCATAATGAAAATCCAGAGGCAATCGGTACTCTTCCTAGTCCTAATGAAGATAAACTTAAAAAGTCATTTTGTAGGTGAAATTAGGAATTGTATATGCAAAAACGAATATTTATATTAGTTATAACTTTGATAGTTTTTATTTCTGTAGCAGTTGCACAGAATACGGAAAAAGTTTTTTTTAACAATGCTCTTATATATTATCAAGATAATAAATATAGCGAGGCTATAGCTTCCATAAATAAAGCTATAGAAATGGCAGAGAGTAAAGAGTCTTTCTTATTGTATAATTTAACAAAGATTGAAATATACTTCAGTGGAGAAAACTTTGATAAAGCATTTGAAACGGCTGACGAGATTATGGCTTTGTATCCAGATTCATGCATTAATGTTTACGTAAAAGCAAAAGAATTAATTAGTAAGGGTATGTATAGGGAAGCCATAGCTGAAATGGAGAAAACACTACCACTTCCTGGTGAGAGGGCTCATTATTACAATCTTTATGGAATTGTATGTTTTAGTGAAAATTATATATCAAATGAGCCTATATATGCAGAAAAAGCATTAGAAGCTTATATAAAAATGCTTGATTATGTACCTAAGCCTGGTAATTATTATTATCTTGTAGCTTATTGTGCTTGGAAAAGTGGAAAATATGTTAATAATGAAAGTTTTATATTAGAGTATCTAGATAAGGCGATAGAAGAAATTCCTAATTTTATAGATGCCTTATCTTTGCTGACATTTATTAATTATCTATCTGGAAATGGTAAGGAAGCCTTGTCATCAGCAGATACTTGTCTAGATTATATAAAAAAACGTTTGTATCACATATTTAATGATGATAATCTTTCTTATTATACTGGAATGACCTATAGCATAAAAGGTTATCTAACATATTTAACAGGAGACTATGAAAGTGCAATAAAATACATCACAAATGCCATTTTCTATGCTCCAGAGGATGCATCATTGTATAGAGCGCGTTCTGAAATATACAAGACAATGGCAGAAGAAGGCATAAGAAAAAAGAAGAATAATTCTTTAGCGAATTCGGATATTAAAAAGATGATGGAGCTGCAAAAAGAATTCCCTAATAAGAATGTTTTCCTTTGTAGTCCCAATGAAGATAAACTTAAAGAGTCATTTGCTAAGTGAAATTTATATTTTGAGGAATTGTATATGCAAAAAAGAACGTGTATATTAATTGTAGCCGTTGTATTTTTTTGTTACTCTACTAAGTGCGGGGGATAGAGGCAAGGAGCCTTTTAACGAAGCTCTTTCATACTGTGACCAAAAGAAGTATACGCAAGTCATAAACTCTATAAATAAAGCTATAGAAATGGCAGAGAGTGAAGGATTCTTTTTGATGTATAATATGACAAAGGTTGACATATATATTAGTTCTGGAAACTATGATGAAGCATATAATACTGTAGAAAATGTTGCTTCAAAATATTTGTATTCTTGTATTGTGAATTACGTAAATGCTAAACTACTTGCACAGAATAAAAATTATGCAGAGGCATTGAATGAATTAGAAAAGACATCTCCATTGACTGGATAAAGATAAAATTACTATAATCTTTATGGTTCTGTATGTTTAAGTGTAAGCTATGAAACAGAGAATAGCATTTATGCGGAAAAAGCTCTTGACGCATATATAAAAATGATAGGGTGCATTGAAGCAGACGGCGCACACGCTCGCTATTATTACTATCTCGCCGCTTTCTGCGCATGGAAAGCTGGAAAATAAAAATTTCATATTGTATTATCTGAACAAGGCTATAGAAGAAATACCTAATTTTATAAATGCCCTATCTCTTTTATCCTATATTAATTATCTATCTGGTGATGGAGAAAGAGCTTTGTGTGCAGCGAATACATGCTTGGATTATATTCAAAAACATTCGTATTACGTAATTAATGATGGTAATCCATCTGGATGTATAGGAATAGTTTATGCTATAAAAGGACATCTAGCATATTTAACAGGGGATTATGAAAGTGCAATAGAATATGTTACAAAAGCTATTGAGCTTTCTATTGAAGATGCTTCTCTGTATGAGATTCGTGCAAAAGCATATAAAGAAAAGGCTTCTAACAGCACAAAAATAAATGCAAAGAAGTATAATGCATTAGCGGAGATAGATATTAAAAAGGTGATGGAGCTGCAAAAGGAATACCCTAATAAGAATGTTTTCCTTTGTAGCCCCAATGAAGAAAGACTTAAGGATACTCTTGGTGAATAATCTTTTTATAAAATCGGTATGCACTGAAGTACAAAGGGGGAACGTAGGAACGTATACACGTTCCACTGACCGACGTATACACGTCGTACACACTGACGTGTATTAAATTATAGCAGGTGAATTATTTAAGCGGCAGGAGTTGAAAATATTATTTCAAAATCAGCGTAAATACTCATAAAGCCCCTTCTGTCTCCGACAGCAAGGGCTGTGTATATATAATGTAGGCGGTTTTTTACTGTACCAAAAGAAAGATTTTCTTCTATGGCTATTGCTTGATATTTTGTCCTATCTTGTACCGACTTTAGCCATCTTGCATCCCTTTCCGTTAATCCTTCATATAAGGCAAGATTTAATACTTTATTAGGAGCATTGCTTATCATATTTGCATTTATATGTTTGTACAAAAAGATAAATGATACACTTATGATAAAGATGTAAGCCAATTTATTTAGTATAGAAACGAAAAATGCT
>CAJOPO010000228.1 GCA_905236315.1 uncultured Treponema sp. | reverse complement strand
CTGCGAGATTCACAGATTTTTCGCTGGCAACGCCTATTGCTCAAAATGACGGTTGAAAGTTTTAGCATACTTTTTGTAACACATCCCGCTTTTCCTTCTATTTTTCTACCATCTAAATCCTAAGCTCTAAACCCCACCTCGACAATAATGCGTGTATATGCTAAAGTCAAACATTATGAAAAAAGCAATGACCATTTTATATAAAGTAGGCTCTAACCTATACATAAATTTAACAAATCGCTGTCCTTGTGCGTGCACATTTTGCATTAGAAACGAAGGGGACTGTGTTTATGAAGAAACAGAAAGCCTATGGCTAGAAAGGGAACCCACATTTGAAGAGGTAAAGACGGAGCTACAAAAGCAGAACTTAAGTCTGTATAATGAAATTGTTTTTTGTGGCTATGGGGAACCCACTTGCGCCCTTGATGTATTATTGCAGACAGCGGCGTTTATAAAAGAAAATTACAACATTCCGCTTAGGATTAATACTAACGGATTAGGAAATCTAATTAATGGAAAAGATATATGTTCCCTGCTTGTGAATATAGATACGGTTTCTATAAGCCTTAATTCTTCTGCCCCCGCGATATATGAGCAAAGAGTTCGCCCAAAATATGGAAGCAGTGCATATAAGGCAATGCTAGACTTTGCTAAAGAATGTAAAAACTTTGTTCCAAATGTAGTAATGTCTACTGTAAGAACTACAATTACAAAAGAAGATGAAGAGGAATGTGCAAAACTTTGTGCAAGTTTAGGCGTGAGTTATAGGATAAGGGAGCTTGCTTAAGACACAATGAAAAGTCAACTTACAACTATATGTTATATAGAAAAAGATAACTCCTATCTTATGCTACATAGAACAACCAAAAAGAACGACCAAAATCATGGTAAGTGGATTGGAGTTGGCGGGCATTTTGAAGAAGGAGAAAGTCCTGAAGATTGCCTTTTGCGAGAGGTAAAAGAAGAAACAGGCCTTACGCTGCTTAATTATTCCTTTAGAGGAATAATCACCTTTGTATATGACTCAAATCCTGCAGAATATATGTGTTTATATACAAGTGACAGTTTTGAAGGCTCTCTTACACGCTGCACAGAAGGTGAACTTGAATGGATTACTAAGGATAAAATATTTGATTTATCTTTATGGGAAGGCGATAGGGTTTTCTTAGACTTATTAAGAAGTAACGAGCCATTTTTCTCCTTAAAGTTAGTTTATAAAAATGATAAATTAGAAGATGTTGTTTTAAATGGAAAAAGAATAGTCTTGTAGCACAGGCAAAAAACTTTTATACTAGAACAAAAGGAGATTAGTAATGCACGGCAGAGTACATTTTACACCCATAAAAAAAGTATTATTTATAGCCTTTATATTAATTTTTGCTTTAACTAGCACGTCTTGTTTACTATTATTACAAGCCATGCTTTCTGGAGATGATTATGAATATGGTTCATCTTCCTCTGGAGGCACTAGTTCAAAGAATCAAGGAACTGTAATCCTTAATGAAGAAACTGAACTTTCTTGGTCAGATAATATAGAGTTTCCCGCGTCTTACTTTAGTAACTTTGTATACGGAAGTCGCATTGTAATAGATGGTTATAATACCGCAGATTCTTATCACACTATCAAGATGTATGCAAAAACTGCTAGTTGGGATATACTTGCTTTAGGAAGCATTACAAACGCAACTATAAATAATGGAGAGATAACGCCCTCACAAGACAGTGGCACAATTACATACACTGTAACTGCTACAGATGCTACAAACTTAAAAGAGTCTGGCCTTGTTATGCACGGCTACGGCTATGTAATAAAAAAGATAACCTTATATTCTACAGGTAGCTCTTCTACAACTTCTACTACGCCAAAGGTTACAGAAACAACAGTTTTTGCAGGTAATAATGATTTAGGCACTTGGTCTAATTTTTCTGTAAATGCTTCTAAAATGGCAAACGTAAAAAGTGGAACTGTAGTAAAAATTACAACTGCAGCTTCTACTGTAGTTCCTTCCCCTGCATATATCAGTTTGAAACTGTATGATGGTGAATGGCAGCCTATTTCTTCTGGCAAGATTTCTGGAGGTGTTCTAAGTGGAGATACTATTACCCCCACTTACGTAGGAACTACAATCTCTTATACACTTACAGAAGAAGAAGCAGAAAGATTAAGTTCAAAGGGACTTACCTTGCAAGGTTATGGAATATCCATTACAAAGGTAGTTTTAAGTGGTGTTTCTAGCACATCTTCTACTTCCTCAAAAACAACATCTAGTGCAACAAGCAGCGTAAGTTCTAAATCTGTCCCCTCTTATCCTAAAGGCTCCCCTGCAGCAACTCACGGAGCCTTAAAGGTGAGTGGTGCAAAACTCGTAGATAAAAATAGCAAAAATTATCAGCTTTATGGAATGTCTACGCACGGCATTTCTTGGTTTGGTGAATACGTAAATAAGGCTGCTTTTCAGTCATTAAGGGATGAATGGAATACAAACTGTGTGCGCCTTGCCTTGTATCCGGGAGAATATAATGGCTACTGCAATGGCGGAGATAAAGAGAGTTTAAAAAAAACTGTTTATAACGGCATTGACTATGCTACATCGCTTGGAATGTATGTAATTGTAGACTGGCACATACTAAACGATACTCCTAATCGATATAAAACAGAGGCAAAGGCTTTTTTTTCTGAAGTATCTAAAGTCTATGCTAAATACGATAACATTCTTTATGAAATTTGCAATGAACCTGTAGGAGCAGAGTGGTCTACAGAGATAAAACCTTATGCAGAAGAAGTTATTCCTGTAATAAGGGCAAATGATTCTAATGCCATTGTTATAGTGGGCACTAATACTTGGTCTCAAGACATTGATGAAGCAGCTTCTAATCCTATAAGCTCTTATGCAAATGTTATGTATACATTTCATTTTTATGCAGACACTCACAGAGATGATATGAGAAGTCGTGTAGAAAATGCTATAAGTTCAGGATTACCTATATTCATAACAGAATTTGGAACTTGTGATGCAAGTGGTAACGGTGGCTTTAACAATTATCAGACACAAATGTGGTTTTCTCTTCTTTCTAAATATAACATAAGTCATATGAATTGGAGTTTGTGCAATAAGAATGAAACTGCAAGTGCAATAAAAAATAGTTGTAGTAAGACAAGTGCTTGGGCTCTTACAGACCTTAGTGAATCAGGAATGTTAGTTTATAATCATTTTAAGACTTTGACTAAGTAGGCTTTAGAGCTTAGAAGTTAGAGTTTAGAACTTAGTATTGTAGGGAAATATTTAGGCTGCCTAGATTTTGGGGCAGTCAATCATAAATAGGTGGAGAATAACATGAAAACAAATACTTTACACAAAAATCTATTCTGTGTATTAGCATTTATCGCTATAAGCGCAAATATCTGTTTTGCGGCAACAATGGACGCAAAGGTTAGAAAGGTACCGCAAGAAGTTCAAGAGCAGGTCTTTATATATCCTGATGTATATCTGCCTGATGTTGTAAAAGCTATAGCTACAGGCTCTAATGTTTCTGATAAAGTAAAGGCTATCCACGACTGGATTTGTGATAACATTGCTTATAATACAGATGTGTTTAGAGGGGAAGCGGGCGATCAAGATTACAAAACTGTTCTTGTAAAAAAGAAGGCTGTCTGTACAGGCTATGCAAACTTAATGAAAGAAATGTGTCGCCTTGCAAATATAGAGTGCATTAGAATAGATGGCTGGTCTAAAGGTTTTGGTTATGAAGGCTATATAAAAGAAAATCCTGACCATTCATGGAATGCTGTTCAGCTAGGCAAAAAGTGGCAGCTTATAGACGTAACTTGGGATGCAGGCTATTGCGACTGGGAACACTTTGTAAAACATTATTCTACACAGTGGCTTTACCGCACACCACAGCAGTTTATATATTCACATCTTCCAATGAATGAGATATATCAATATCTTGGTGAAAAAGAAAGACGCACTCCTGAAAAATTCGTAGAAGAACCATATATTCCAGGTAAATTCTTTGAATATGGATTTTCATTAACAAAGAAAGCTCCCTCTTATACAAATAGTATTTCTGGTGCAACTCAGTTTACTTTTACCGTTTCTAATTCTGATGTGCTTGTTTTAAGCGACCTTATAAAACTTGCTGACGGAACTGCTACTATAGTTCCTAATTCTACATGGGATGATAAGGTTGGAACAAAGTATACTGCAGAATATGATATTCCGTCTGCATGCGATTATAAGGGGCGAATTTTAGCTTGTAAAAAGTCAAGTCCATATAATCCTGACTTTTATCCTGTAAAAGACTTTGAAAAAAAGATTCTTCCCAATGTAAAAGACCTACTAAATAAAAAGAAGATAACACAGGATGAATATAACTTTTTTGAATCTTCATTTTATAAGGTAAAAGAAAACAATCGCTATTATTTTAAAGAAGATTTGTTTGATACAGCACGCAATAATGCTGTTTCAAAAATCTTAAAGTTAATTAATACAGAGGGTGTATCTTTTGAAGAAGTATTAAGCGTGGAGATAAAAAATGCTGACGATTATGCAGGCTATGGCGCAAAGACTCAGCGTTACCCCTTTTCCTATACTACTTATACAGAAAGCACAAATACTCACCTCCTTTCTCCATTACAGGGAGAGTTAAAGGTGGGTGAAACATATAAGTTTGTAATAGAAAGCAAAGACTTTTCTAGCATTGCTATAGTGGAAGATGACGCTCTTGCAGTCCCCACTAAAAAGAACACAAAGACAAATCGCTTTGAAATGGAATATACAATTCCTAGTGGCATAAAAGAGTTCCCTATCTATGTTTCTAAAAACGGTAGAAACTTTCAAAGTATATGGCTTTTTAAGGTGGTGCAATAGAGCGGAGTGCTTGCTATGGAAAATATTTTTACTGCTAAAACTTTTTACGGACGTGTTACGAAATGTATGCTATGTTAAACGTGTCATTCTGAACACACAATGCTAGCAGGCGTTGCATTGTGAAAGAATCTATCGAATCTTAGCGAAAATCTGTGAGATTCACAGATTTTTCGCTGGCAACGCCTATTGCTCAAAATGACGGTTGAAAGT
>CAJOPO010000227.1 GCA_905236315.1 uncultured Treponema sp. | reverse complement strand
CTTCAAGCAGAATATGCTCGGTTGCAATCGCTGTATCAATCTGGTCAAATTCGGGAAAGCGTAAGCCTTCGCGTCTATAGCATGGCACGATGACGGCGGGGGCAGAGTAGGGGCTTGCATTGCCGCTTTCATTAACTGAGTGAGTTTTTCTTCCTTTACAGCCTGCTCTGTAAAATTACGCACACTTACGCGCTTAAAAATTTCATCCATAGTTTTCTCCTGTGTATGTCTTATTTCTTGTGAACCTGATTTTCAAAACCAGCAAAGTCAAATCCACCGAACTCTGCGCCGATGTCGCCTGCACTACCGTGTGCCGTCATCTCCCATATTCTTGACAACGGTAGCAAGGAGAGTACCCTTCGTTGTTTGTTTTGTGCTTGTGCAGCCAAAAAATGCCACTGTAGCGACCGCAACTGTTGCTACTTTTTTTTGAAGCACACACTCACTTGAAACAAGGTTTAAAATATGTTATATTATAATCAACTTATCTTAACTTATATCACAGTTTAATCCACTTAGATACGCAATCCTACACTAACTAAATATTCCGCTAATTCTATGTAAACTAAATAGTATAATCTAGCTAGACCATAGTCCTGTTCGTGCAGTTCCTAGCCTCCCTTATGTTAAGCTATCCTTACCCATAGAATGTAGTTCCGCGCTTATAAAGAATAGCACTACAATAAAGGCAATAAAATCTGCTACAGGGGCGGCGTACATAATGCCGTTCAAGCCGAATATCAGAGGCAAGACAAGCACTAGCGGTATAAAGAAAAACACGGAACGAGTGAGAGAAAGCAAGGCTCCTTTTATAGGCTTACCTATAGCAGAAAAGAAGTTTGAGGAAATCATTTGTATTCCGTTTAACGGAAGCATAATTAAAAATGTCCTCATAAACATAACGGCAAACTTAATATAAAGGTCATCCCCAGAACCAAAGATAGAAAGTATCTGTCGTGGAAATAACTGAAAGGCAAGTTCTCCTATACACGTTATTACAAGTTCACATTTTATAGCAAGAAAGTAGCCCTTCTTTACTCTATCAAATTTGCGCGCACCGTAATTAAAGCCTGTTATAGGCTGCAAGCCTTGATTTATACCGATTATTATTGCAAGCACAATGGCATTTACTTTCATAACAATGCCGCTTGCTGCAAGTGGAGTTTCTGCGCCAAATACAGACAAGGCTCCGTAATGTACAAGGGAGCGGTTCATTACAATTTGTACCAATGTAATTGCCACCTGCGTAAGCCCATTGCTCATTCCCATAGAGGCGGTTGTAAGTGCTTGATTTAGCGAAAGTCTTATGTTTTTTCTTTTTAACGTAATGCGTTTAAATTTTTTTATATACGCTATTGCATACAAAAAGGAAGCTGCTTGTCCTATTACCGTAGCCCATGCAGCCCCTGCAACGCCCCACTTAAAAATGAATATAAATATGGGGTCTAGTATTGTATTGATAATAGCCCCAAGTAGCATTGTAATCATTGAGTAAAGTGGGCTTCCGTCGGCACGTGCAAGATTGCTCATACCGTTCATTATTACAATAAAAGGCATTCCGATTGCCGTTATGCGCGTGTAAGAAATGGCATAGGGAAGTATCTTTTGTGTGGCACCAAAGGCATTTAAAAGCGGATATAAAAATATCTCTACTAAAATTGCATAGATAATGCCAAATCCTATCATCATGCAAAGTCCTGCTCCTACAACATCACAGGCCTCTTCTTCTTGTTTGCGCCCTAAGTACAAAGAAAAGCGAGAGGCACTACCTATGCCTATGGTAAGCGTAATTGCCATGCAGATTGTGGAAAGCGGGAATGCTACGTTTGTTGCAGCATTTCCTAGAGGACCTACGCCCTGACCGATGAACACTTGGTCTACTACGTTATATAAAGAGCTAACCAACATTGCTACAATACTCGGGAGGGCAAACTTTGCAAGTAAAGATGATATTTTTTCGTAACCTAGTGGATTTTCTGTTTTATGGGTATTTACTTCTGACATTGCATTTAAAGATTATATAAGATTTTTTTTAGTGTCAATGGAAAATGTATATTCTTAAATATCCCTAAAGTAAAAATTGTGATATAATAAGTGCGTAATGACAGAAAGTTAACAGATTTTATTTATGCAGATACGAATTTTACGCATAACAGCAGAGAAATATGGTCTTAGCCTAAAGCAAGCAGCGGAGCTGTTTGAAGCGTACAATGTACTCCCTTTTATCCGCAAATGTTTTGGCATTTTTCATGTAGAAGGCGATGAAGCCGT
>CAJOPO010000226.1 GCA_905236315.1 uncultured Treponema sp. | reverse complement strand
GTCCAAGTTCACCTTAGGCGGAACAACAGAACAATTGATTTTTTGGGAAAAAACAATTATAATTATAAGACATTTTTTTGTTTTTATATGGAGTGCAGAAAGTGGCTAGCTTGCGAGATATGGTCTACAAGATTTCATCACTTTTAGACCGTAGCCCTAACAAAGAAAACGAACTGTGTTCTAAATTGGGCTTCTCATCTTCCGATTTGCAACGCTTGAAATATGGTCGTTTGTCTTTGACACCTGCACAAATTAAATCTGCCGCGAATATTTTTTCCGTGGAAGTTTCTGACTTAATAAACTACAAAAACTCTTACTCTTACAAAGGCATGGTTCATTGCATGAGCGCATTTTCCTCACAAGAACACTGTGATGAAATCCTTGACTTGATTGACGCTTATATTGATTTAAAAGAAGCCGCACTGTAAATCCAAAGGAGAGCCGAATGATTTCACAGATTGAACTTCTCCCCCAATCCGTTACAGCTTCAATAAAAGAATTCATATTTCAAAAAGAAATATCCACATCACCCTTAATACGCGATGATATTTTCAATATCCTTGAAGAGCATTGCACTGTGCTTTATTTTCCTCTTGAAGACGAAAATGACGGTTGTCATGTAAAGCGTTTTGTAAAGAACCAACTTTTCAATTTCGTTTACATAAATACCCAGTCGCAGAAAATCGAATTGAAACCTCTCTTTTTAGAGAATAAAAGATTCGTCAGAGAAAAAAATAACTAAGTAAAATAATGGAAAAAACATTATATAACTTGTTTTCTCGAATTTCGATTTTAGACTTTCCATTAGATTCATTCATTCTCTAAATTCTATTTTTATATCTTTATCACCATAAGGATAGAGTTTATCTTTTAGAGTTTTGGAAGCTTGGACTTGACCACTATTGCTTATAAAAACAGATTGTATATCATCTTCTGCAAAGGAAAGTGCCTTTGTGCCAAGAATAAAGAATATTGTACTCAAGGCATCTGCTTGTAGTGAGGACTCTGTAATAATGCTTACACTACTGCAATCAGAAAGTGCAGGATAGCCAGTGCGCGGGTCTATTATATGGTGGTAGCGTATTCCGTCTTGAATAAAGTATCTTTCATATACACCACTTGTTACAACGGTATTATTCCCTTGCAATGAAAGAACAAGGGCAGGGTTCCCTTCTGGTTCTTCTGGATTTTTTATGCCTACAAGCCAATTATTTTTATCTTTTTTTGTTCCATATACATATATATTGCCACCTAAATCTATTAAGGCACGCTTTATTTTGTGCTGTTTAAGCATAAGCACAATTTGGTCTGCGGCATAGCCTTTTACAATGCCTCCTAAATCTAGAGCCATATCTTTTACGGGTAAATATATACTATTATCTTCATCCTTCATTTGAACTTTTTCATAGCCTGTAAGATTTAAAGCTACATCTATTTCTTCTTTTCTAGGCACTCGTGCATGTTCTGTGTTTATGCCCCACAGTTTTATTACTGGACCTAATGTGGGGTCAAAAAGCCCCTCACTTTTTTTTGCAAAATCAAGAGCTTCTTGCATAACAAACCAAACATCATTGTTTACTTGTATGGCTTTTATACCTGCATTACTATTTATTTTACTAAGTGTGGAATTAGGATTATTTATATTAAAATCATTATCTAAGTCATTAAGACGATTAAAAAGTAGAGTATATAAATTATCATTTCCTTGTTCATAAAGATTTATTGTGCAAACTGTACCTAAAACTTGCTGTGTCATAGGGGCAGAATTATTTTTGCAAGAAACAAAAAGATTAAATAAAAAGAATGTAACTATCAATATAAAACTTTTGTAGGTTTTTATTCTATGTTTTAACATAAGCGCATTTTATAGCATAAAAATTATTGTTTCAATCTACCTTTCTTCTATATAATGATAATATGTTTAGCTTAAAAATGTTTTTTGCATTTGCTTGTATAATATGTGCTATAATTATTTTACTTTTCCTACTTGCTCGATATTCTGCCTCAGATGCAGAAAATAAAAAGGATAAACGCAATAAAAAGGGGAGTGCAGAACATTCTTCTGTACAGTGTCCACTGTGTAATAGCTTTCTTTTAAAAGGAGAAGATTTGTATACTCGCGTTTATCGACCTATGAATGTAAGTGACCAACTTTGTACTATAAATGGCTGCCCTCACTGCTACCCAGTATTACAAGCAGGGGTAAAAAGAGAATGTCCTGTATGTCATAAAATGGTTCCTATAAAAGATGGACATTTAACTGCACGCTTATTTAATAAAACTGATGGGAAAAAACATGTAATTGTTACAGGTTGCAGTGAATGTTGCAAGCATTAATGCAAGCATTAAAGAAATGGGGTGAGTTTGTTGTTTTAAAATAAAATCTAAAAAAAATAATAATTTTTCTAAAGTCTTACCCCTTATCTCCGAAACTAAAAGTATAGGGTGGTACAGCCCGGGGACAGCAAACATCTGCAAGTGTTTGCCTGTAACTCAAAATACTCATAAAGGAGATACATTATGGTTATCAATCACAACATGAGTGCTATGTTTGCACAGCGTGCTGGGGGACTTACTGAAGTAAACCAGCAGAAGAACATGGAGAAGCTTTCTTCTGGCATGAAAATCAATCGTGCAGGTGACGATGCTTCTGGTCTTGCCGTATCAGAAAAAATGAGAAGCCAGATTCGTGGCTTAAACAAGGCTTCTGAAAATGCAAAGAACGGCATTTCTTTCATTCAGACAACAGAAGGCTATCTACAGGAAACTGAAGATATTGTACAGCGCATTCGCGAATTGGCTGTTCAGTCAAGCAACGGTATCTACACAGACGAAGACCGCTTGATGATTCAGGTTGAAGTTTCTTCTCTTATTGCAGAAGTTGACCGCATTGCTTCTACAGCACAGTTCAATGGTATGAATATGTTAACAGGTCGCTTTGCTCGCCCAACTGGTGAAAACAGCGTTACAGCTTCTATGTGGCTCCACATTGGTGCTAACATGGACCAGAGAACTCAGGTATACATTGGTACAATGAGCGCAGCAGCTCTTGGCTTACGCAATGTTGGAAACGAAGAAATCATGAGCCTTCAGACTCCTGATGAAGCAAACCGCGCAATCGGTACTTTGGATGAAGCTATCAAACAGATTAACAAACAGCGCGCAGACTTGGGTGCATACCAGAACCGCCTAGAAAAGACAGTTCAGGGATTGGACACAAGCGCAGAAAACTTACAGTCTGCAGAAAGCCGCATCCGCGATACAGATATGGCAAAAGAAATGGTCGATTTCACAAAGAATCAAGTTCTTTCTCAGGCTGGAACAGCTATGTTGGCTCAGGCAAACCAGAGCTCACAGAATGTTCTTTCTTTGCTACAGTAGTTCATTGTTGTATAATAAAAAGTTTGCATAGCAAATATATTTTGTTATGTAGGCTTGTATTCTATCTAAAGGCATCCTTACTAGTGAAGGGTGCTTTTTTTTATTATAATATTTTTAATGTTGTTTACACAAAATGTCCTTTTTTTAGTTCAAACTTCTCCCTCAGAGCCTGCACAAAAAAGTTTTAGTAAGGGTGATATTCTTTGGGACTTAGGCGCAACACTTATAAGTTTTTTTGAAAACTTTATGTCTGATTTTTCTTATAATCCAGAAAATATGCGCTTTATTTATACCTTGGGAAATATTATCTTTTTTGCTTTTATTCTTATATTTATTATTTTTTTACTACGCTTTATCTTGTGGCTTCCTAAAGCAATGATTAATAGAAAAAAATATAAGAACATAGTACAGAACATAAAAGAACTTTATAAAGATAATACAGAATACGATTTTAATGCTTTTATAAAGAAGTGTGAAAAAATAGGACGGCGCATAGATTTTCATACAGCACGCCCTAATAACTCTTATATTGTTAGCATGTTAGTTTACGAAGTATCAAAATATTTAGAAATTGAAGAAAAAACTTGTGCGCTCTATTTTTGCATTGGCTTGGTTTATGATTGCGGTTTTTTAGATGTGCCAGAAGAATTTATGCATGGGGAAATACTTTCTGCACGAGAAAGGACTGTAATAAAAACCCATGTTATGCGCTCTGATAATTTTTTAAGCTTTGTTCCTCGCTCCTATTATGAATTGTTTTATAATGCTTCAATGTTTCATCATGAAAATATTGATGGGTCAGGTTATCCAGAAGGTTTAAGCGGTGAAGATATACCCTTAGTAGCACGCATTATTCATGTAGTAGAAAGTTATGTTTCTCTAACAACAAGAAGGTCTTATCATAGAATATTAAACAAAAAGAATGCTCTTATAGAATTGCGCCGTAGAAATGGAATATATGACTCTTCTATTATTACGGCTCTTGAAAAATTAGTATAAGGTATAGTAAACTTTTAATCATAGTGGTGTACATAGGTAATTTTTTCATTTAATATAACTTTTATAAATATAAAAATAAAGGAGAGGGTATATATATGTGTGGAATTGTTGGATATGTAGGTAGCAAAAATGCAACGCCAGTTCTTGTAAATGCTTTAAAAAAGTTAGAATATCGTGGTTATGATAGTGCAGGTATAGCTGTTTTTGACGGTGAAGATATAGTAGTTCGCAAGGTAAAAGGTGCATTAAAAGTCTTGGAAGAACACATTGCTAAAGAAACTGTTCAAGGCACTTTGGGAATTGGGCATACAAGATGGGCAACTCACGGCGAGCCTAGTGATATAAATGCTCACCCACATACAAATGTAAGTGGAACAATCGCCATTGTACATAATGGCATAATAGAAAATTATGCTAAACTAAAGGCATGGCTTCAAGAGCAGGGAATAGTATTTCGCAGTCAGACAGATACAGAGGTAATAGCTCATTTAATTAATTATTATTATGAGCAGCAGGGAGATATTTTTGATGCCGTTCTTACTGTATTGCACAGACTAGAAGGTAGCTATGCGCTAGGAGTTATTTGTAAGGATTTTCCAGACCGCATAATTGCCGCTCGTAAAGAAAGCCCTCTTATTATAGGGCTTGGTAAAGATGAGAACTTTATTGCAAGCGATGTTCCTGCTGTGCTAGAGCATACTAGGGAAGTGTACTTTTTAGACCAAAAGCAAGTAGCTGTTCTTTACTGCGACCATGTAGATTTGTATGATGAAGATGGAAACAAGGTGATAAAAGAGCCTTCTCATATTGATTGGGATATTTCTGCTGCAGAAAAGAATGGTTATGCGCACTTTATGCTTAAAGAAATAAATGAGCAGCCACGCGCTCTAAGAGATACCTTAGGCTCTCATATTATACTTGATGGAAACTTACCTGTAGATGTTAAGTTTGAAGAGTTAAAGATAATGAATGAAGATTGGAAGAATGCAAAAAGACTTGTTATAACAGCTTGTGGAACGGCTTATCATGCAGGTGTAGTTGCTAAATATGCTTTTGAAAAGTTTGCTCGCTTACCTGTTGTTGTAGAAGTGGCAAGTGAATTCCGCTATTGCAATCCTATATTAAACAAAGATGATATATTTATAATTTTAACACAATCAGGAGAAACTGCTGATACCTTAGCGGCTTTGCGCCAAGCAAAAGCAGCAGGGGTACATGTAATTGCTATAACAAACTGTGTTGGTAGCACTGCAAGCCGAGAAGCTGATGATGTTATCTACACCCTTGCAGGTCCTGAAATAGCAGTTGCTTCTACAAAGGCATATACAACACAGCTTGCTTGTCTTTATATGCTTGCTTTACAGTGTTCTTATGCTCGTAGAACTGTGGACTTAAATGGTTATAAACACTTACTAGAAGCCTTGTATCGTATACCTTCAAAAATGGAAGAGGTTTTAAAAAACGAAAGCCTTATACAAAAGTTTGCAAGCAAAAATTATAATAAGGAAAAAGTATTCTTTATTGGTAGACAGTTTGATAATGCTACAACCCTAGAGGCTGCTTTAAAGTTAAAAGAAGTAAGCTATATGCACAGCGAAGCCTTTGCTGCTGGGGAACTTAAGCATGGTCCTATTGCTTTAGTAGATACTTCTACTTTGGTAGTAGCTATAGCTACTGAACATAGTTTATATGAAAAAATTATTAGTAATATAGAAGAAGTTCGCTCTCGTGGCTGCACAACTCTTGTTATAACCCAAGATACAGGGACAATCTTTCAGAATGTTGCTGATGAAGTTATTTGCATACCAGAAGTGGAAGATGCTCTTGCTCCGCTTTTAAGTGTTATTCCTGCACAATTATTTGCATACTATTGTTCTGTAATGCGCGGAAATGACCCTGATAAGCCTCGCAATCTTGCTAAATCTGTTACTGTAGAATAAAAATATTTAATAAAAAGCCCCCTTTTAGAGAAACTTAATTTTCTAAAAGGGGGAGGTGTTACGAAATGTATGCTATGTTAAACGTGTCATTCTGAACACACAATGCTAGCAGACGTTGCATTGTGGAAGAATCTATCGAATC
>CAJOPO010000225.1 GCA_905236315.1 uncultured Treponema sp. | reverse complement strand
CAGAAAGTATGCTATGTTAAACGTGTCATTCTGAACACACAATGCTAGCAGGCGTTGCATTGTGGAAGAATCTATCGAATTCTAGCGGAACTCTGCGAACTTCACAGATTTTTCGCTGGCAACGCCTATTGCTCAAAATGACGGTTGAAAGTTTTAGCATACATTTTGTAACACATCCCTATTTTTATATAATTGCTGAAAACTTAAAGCTATAAAACAGAAGTGATTTTTTTATAAGACGGAGCCTAAAACTCCGTCTATTTTTTATATAACAACTACCTATAAATCTTAGTTGCTTGCGCTACTTTCCTTTGCCCAACTTGCAATAACATCAGATGATACAGCAGACCAGTCTTTAGTTCCCTGTGCATATTTTAATAAAGAAGCTCCAAAGTCGTCCTTAAATTTCTGAGAAGGGAACAATGTAAAGTTCCAAGACACAGATGTTATACCATCTTTATTCATCCAATTAATTACTTCTACAGCCAATGGGTCAGTTGGTCTTTCACTTTCTGAGAATGTATCAAAAGGAGCAATAAAGCCTAAGCGGTTTGTAACATAATCTTTACCTACAGGGCTAGAATATAACCAATAAACAAAGTCTGCAGTAGCTTTTTGGTCAGCTTCAGAAGCCTTTGAATTTATAGAATAAAAGTTTTCTGTTCCTATACAAAGACCCTGCTTCTCTTCTCCAGAAACATCTGTATATATAGGAAGATATTTTACATTTTCAGCCTTTACCTTGTTACCAGATACACCTGCGATTTGTCCCCATGCCCAGTTACCATTCTGAACCATAGCACATCTTTCAAGAGCAAATTCAGACATAGAATCTACAACGGTCTTTGTACCAACAGTTTTTCTATCTACCACAGAATCATTAAGGTACAAATCTAAAATATTCTTAAAATTATCTCCATATTGGAATGTAATAGACTTTGTAGCATCAGAGGCTAAATCTACATTATTATTTTTGAACTCATAGTAAATAGGCAAGTTTGCAAGGTGAGTTTGCCATCTCCAATCTTCCCCCTGCTTTAAAGAAGTAGAAGCAAAAACACCGTCAATATTAAGAGCTTGCTTATTGCGCTCCATATCTTCTACAACTTCCTTTAACTTTGTAAAATTGTTTACTTCGTCCATGCTTGCATAAGGAGTGCTCTTACTTGCTAAAGCAAAATATCTATCTGTAATTGCTTTGTTATAAATAATGCCATATCCTTCTACAACATAAGGCACGCCATAAACTTTTCCGTTAGAAGTAATTGCAAGGCTCTTGTCAGACAAATGTTTATACAATTCTGTATTAGTCATATCTGCACAATAATCTTTCCAGTTAGCATAGCCTTTAGGACCATTAATCTGGAATAAGGTAGGTGCTTCTTTTGTAGCCATTTTTGACATAAGTGTAGATTCATAAGAGTTATTTGCAGCAGTTTCTACAATAACTTTTACACCTGTTTCCTTTTCATAAGCAGCTGCCAATTCTTGATAAACATCTGCAACTTCAGGTTTAAAATTTAAATAACGAACTGTTCCTTTAGAACTTTTTGCAGAAGAGCCTCCGCAAGATATAAGCATACTAGAAGCAGTTAATGCTAAGGCTCCAGACACAACAAACGAAATAATTTTTTCTAGTTTTTTCATAATTTCCCCTACTTTTGTAGAATAAGTGTGTTTAGAAACTTCTGTTTCTTTCACAATATCTGGTTAAAACTGGAAAGGTTTCTGGAAACGTTTCCAATCTATAAATTATTATATGAGTGTAATTTTAATTTGTCAAATTCTTTTTTTAATTTTTTTTAACAAACGGATTTGTTCGCACCTAACGGGGAATCACATAAAAAAGAGGGTCGTGTTACAGAAAGTATGCCAAAACTTTCAAACGTCATTTTGAGCAATAGGCGTTGCCAGCGAAAAATCCATAAAGCTTGTGTTTTTCCGCTAGCATTACACGGATTCTTCCACAATGCAACGCCTGCTAGCATTGTGTGTTCAGAATGACTCACTGAATATAGCATACATTTTG
>CAJOPO010000224.1 GCA_905236315.1 uncultured Treponema sp. | reverse complement strand
GATGAATTTATTATGGGCTATGGCAGCCGCATAGATGTAGAAGTAAAAGATAATCGAGTAAAAGTGCGTGATTATGGGCGTGGCATACCACTTGGAAAAGTAGTTGAATGTGTTAGCGAGATAAACACAGGTGCTAAATATAATGATGATGTATTTCAGTTTAGTGTTGGTATGAATGGCGTTGGCACAAAGGCGGTAAATGCACTTTCTTCCTATTTTAGAGTTGTTAGCGTTAGAGGAGGGCAGTGTACAGATGCCGTCTTTGAGCGTGGCAAATTGCAATCAACTAAGACAGGCACTCTTAAGCAAAAGCAAGCAGACGGAACATATTTTGAATTTGAGCCTGATGTTCAAGTTTTTGGCAAATACTCCTATAATATGGAATATGTTGAACGCCGCATAAGAAATTATGCTTATTTGAACTCAGGGCTTACGTTAAGATTAAATGGACAAGATTTTCATAGTGAAAATGGATTATTTGATTTACTTTCTGAACAAGTGGGAGACACAGGTCTTTATTCTATAGGTAGCTATCAAGGGGAACACTTACGTTTTTCTTTTACCCACACTAATAGTTATGGCGAAAAATATTTTTCCTTTGTAAACGGTCAGTTTACAGCTGACGGAGGAACACATCTTTCTGCATTTAAAGAAGGAATTGTAAAGGGGATAAATGATTTTTATAAGACAAGCTACAAAAGTGAGGATGTTAGAGAGGGAATTGCTGCTGCTGTTCTTGTAAAGGTAAAAGACCCAGTTTTTGAAAGCCAAACAAAAAATAAATTAGGAAATACAGATATAAGACAGTGGATTGTTAGCGAAGTTCAAAGTGGATTAGATAATTGGCTACACATGAATCCAGAAGCTGCTAGAAAGATACAAGAAAAAATAGCTTCTAACGAAAAACTTCGTACCGAGCTTACTGCTGTAAAAAAAGAAGCAAAAGAAGCTGCAAAAAAAATAAGCATTAGTATTCCTAAACTAAAAGATTGTAAATATCATGTTCAAGATGGAGAAAAAGGTGCTAATAGTATGATATTTATTACAGAGGGAGACTCTGCAAGTGGTACTATGACACACTCTAGAGATGCTTCTTATCAGGCTATTTTTTCCCTGCGAGGTAAGCCTGAAAACATGTATGGAAAAAAGCAAAGTGATATTTATAAAAATGATGAACTCTATCAATTAATGATGGCTTTAGGCATAGAAAATAGTGTAGAAAATCTTAAATATGCAAAAATAGTTATTGCAACTGATGCTGATAATGATGGTTTTCATATTAGAAATTTAGTAATGACTTTCTTTTTGGGTTATTTTGAAGAACTTGTAACAAGTGGCAGGGTTTTTATTTTAGAAACACCTCTGTTTAGGGTGCGCAATAAAAAAGAAAACTTTTATTGCTATAGCGAAGAAGAACGAGATGCTGCTCAAGCAAAACTAGGGCAGGGGGCTGAAACCTCTCGTTTTAAAGGATTAGGAGAAATTAGTCCTGATGAGTTTAGAGAGTTTATAGAGCCAGAAACTATACATTTAGTTCCTGTAGAAATAAGCCAGCTAAAGCTAGTTCCTAAACTTTTAAACTTCTATATGGGTAAAAACACCCCAGAGAGAAGAGCGTTTATAGAAAAACATTTGCTTTCTAATGCAGATATAGATGCATAGTTAGGTGCGATTTTTAAGGATAGTATATGGCATTTGTAAAAAATTTGTTTGATAAAAACTTTATAGAATATGCAAGCTATGTTATAAGAGATCGTGCTATTCCAGATTTAGAAGATGGCTTAAAACCTGTACAACGTCGCATTATGCACACTTTGTTTGAAATGGACGATGGGCGTTTTCAAAAAGTTGCTACTGTAGTAGGGCGTGCAATGAAGTATCATCCACATGGAGATGCTTCTATAGGTGGGGCATTAGTAGTTCTTGCTAATAAAGGTCTTTATATGCAAGAGCAAGAAAAAAAAGATAAAAAGACTGGAAAAAAGACAATTATAAAAAAGCCTGTAAGTATTTTTATTGAGCAACAGGGAAACTTTGGTAATTTATTTACAGGCGACCCAGCCGCTGCAGGACGTTATATAGAATGTAGAATACATCCACTTGCAAAAGAATTCCTTGTTACAAATCCTCATGTAACTCACTATGTGCCTAATTATGATGGGCGCAGTCTTGAACCTGAAGTATATAGAGCAAAGATTCCTGTAGTCCTTATTGTTGGAGCTGAAGGAATTGCTGTAGGAATGAGCACAAAGATTCTTTCCTATAATATAAAAGAAGTTTTAGAGGCAGAGATAAAAGCCTTAAAAAACGAAAGTTTTGAAATTTATCCTGATGTTCCAACAGGTGGACTCATAGATGTAAGTTCCTATAATGACGGCAATGGTAAAATAATATCTCGAGCTAAGTTAGATATGAGCGATGAAAAGAAAATTGTTATAACCGAATTACCGTTAGACACAACTTCTAAAGATTTACGCTCTTCTATAGACGCAGCCTATAAAGCAGGAAAAATAAAAATTAGTTCTGTAGAAGATTTTACTACAGACCATACAGAAATAGAAATAAAGTTGCCACGTGGGGTTTATGCTAGAGATGTAGAAAAAACTTTATATGCTTACACTGACTGTGAGAAGTCTATAAGTTGTCAAATGCTTGTTATAAAAGACAATATGCCTGTAGTTATGACCGCTACAGAAATAATAAAGTATTATGCAAAAAAACTCACAGCAATTATAAAAGATGAACTTGAATATGAACGTGGAGAACTGTTAGAAAAACTACACTTACGTACTTTAGAGCGCATTTTTATAGAAGAACGCATTTATAAAAAAATTGAGCAGATGAAAACTCAAGAAACCGTTGTAAAAGCAGTTGTAAATGGTTTTAAGCCATTTAAAGATGAACTTGTACGTGATATTACAGATGAAGATGTTGAAACTTTACTAAAAATACCTATTAGACGCATTTCTTTGTTTGATATAAATAAAAATAAAGATGAAGTAACTGCAATAAATAAAAGATTAAAGGAAATAAATAAAAAACTTAAACATTTAACAGATTGCGCAATAGAGTATCTTAATAACATACTTGCAAAGTTTAAGCCAGAAGAACTTGAACGCCACACTCAATTAGCATCTTTTTCTGCTGTAGAAGTAAAACAAATAGTAAAAAGAGATATAAGTTTGCGCTATGATGACAAGGGTTATTTAGGTACTGGAGTGTCTGGAGGCTCTGAAGTATGTGTGGGGTGGCAATGGAAAAATGAAAACTCACTTTCTATGCAGTCAGAGGTCTTAAAGGTAACTCCGTTTGACCGTATATTCTATATGCGAAGAAGTGGTATTTATACAGTATGCGATGTTCCGCAAAAGTTGTTTGTAGACACTGGAATGTGGTACTGTAATCTTGCAGATAAAGAAATTATAAGCAATGTATTATTTACAATAATTTATCGAGACCAAAAAACAAAGTATTGCTTTATAAAGCGTTGTCGTATTCCAAGTTGGATTATGAATAGGGATTATTTAATCGTTCCAGAAGGAAGCGATGTGTTGCATGTGGATATAAGAAATTCCTTTACCTTTACTTTGCAGTATGTAAAAAAGCCTCGTATAAAGATAAAAGAAGAAACATTTAACTCTGCTGATTATGAAGAAAAGGGGCATAAAACACAAGGATTAAGATTAAGTGATAAAGAAACAGAAAATATAATTGTAGGTTAATAATTATGGTGTACCCCGATTATAAGATTTTGCATGTCATTATGAATCAATATTTAAGACTAAATGGCACTAATATAACATTTTCTGTAACATTATTTTGGCTTTTGCAAAATATTTTGTATTCTATTTGTGTTATGCCTCTTATGCTAGGAACTAGAGGTGGTTTTGTTTCTTTAGTCCTTCTTATAGTTGCTTGTGTTTTTGTTGGAATATTAGAATATGGTCTTAATGTAATTATTTTGCGAATGGTAGAAAAAAAATATGTTACATTAGGCTTTTTATTTTATGGATTTAAGGACTCAAAAAAGAAAAATGTTGTATTAAAGGCATCTATTTTATTTACTAGTTTGTATGCACTTTCTATATTTATAGGAACCCTTATTTTTGTTTTTGGCGGTTTAAAGCTTTGGGGAACTGATGTTCCTCCTATCTCGGAGGGAGAAAATGGTTCCCCTGTATTTTCTACACCTGTTTATATAACAGCGTTTGCAATTTTAGCGTTTATTTTTTTATTAAAATTATTTTTTATATTTGTATGGCCTCTAATTTTTGATACACAATATGATAAGATTTTTGTCTTTAAGACTTTTGCTAAAAGTTTTTCTATGGTTTGCAGTCAGTTTTTTAGATTTATTGGATTTTGCATATATGCTGCAGGTCATCATCTTATAACTTTAATATCTATTTTAATTTTACGTTTTTTTGTTTCAAATGAAATCCTTTTTTATTTTCTTAACTTTTTATTTATAATCAACTTGTTTAGAGTCTTAGCTAGAGTAAAATGTGCCCAAATATTATATTATTATGCAATGATTGGTAAATTGCAGATTTATAAATCAGAGTATATACCTCCTGTTGCTAATGATGAAAATATGGAGAAAAAATGAAAGTTTTGCTTGAAGGGGCAAGAACGGAATTAAATATAAAAAAATCTCGTTTTATTGCAGAAACCTTTATTGTAAAAAATCAAGCAGAAGCAAGGGAAAAACTTCATGAACAAAAAAATCGTTATGCCGATGCGCGTCATGTCTGTCATGCTTTTGTAACTGGTCAAAATGGAGAGACTAGTGGTATGAGTGATGATGGAGAGCCTAGTGGTACGGCAGGGCGACCCATGCTTGATGTTCTAAAAGGTTCTTCTATTACTAATATTTTAGTAACTGTAACACGATACTTTGGCGGTATACTTTTAGGAACTGGTGGACTAGTTAAAGCCTATGGTGATAGCGTAAAATCTGTTCTTTCAGCATGTAAAGTAGAAGATTTGATAGAAAAATTACCTTTTTCTTTTTATATAAATTATAGTCTTCATAAGCAATTAAAAAACGTTATGGAAAATTATCATATTTCAGACTTAAAAGAAGAATTTGCTTCTAAAGTTTATATTTCTGGAACAATTTGGAAGAGTGAAAGTCAAGATTTTGCCCTAATTGTAAAAAATTTAAGTAAGGGTGCTATAAAGCTATTTGACGCTTAAGGAGAATATATGTATTCAAAAGATAATGTTGCACTAATTC
>CAJOPO010000223.1 GCA_905236315.1 uncultured Treponema sp. | reverse complement strand
GTTGCAAGTCGCTATAATAGCGCGACTTACAACATCGCATTTTCAAAGTTGCCTCTAAAAACTGAAGTTTTTAGAGGCTCCCTTAAATAACAAAAATTTACGGAAGAAGAGTTATAAACTGCTTTGACAAATTATCCCTTTTTTATTAAACCTTATGTAAAGTAATATAAAGCAAACTTTTGGGAGATTTTATATGAAACTTCAATCTTTTTTTACGTTAGCTTGTGCATCTGCTTTAGTAGCGGGAACCATGTTTTTAGGCTGCAAAAGCACAGCAAGCAGTGTAGAAACTACGCTTAATCAAATTGATATGTCTGCATGGAACTATAACGAAGCAGACAATGTTTACTATCAAACAGGCTTACAATATGTGTCTAATCCTGCAGACATAAAATATGAAACTTTAGGAATATACGTTCCTGGTGCGTATTTTGACGCAACTAAAAACAGCAATGGCACTTACACTGTAAGCATAAATAAAAAGAACAAGGTAGACAGCTTTTCTGCAAGTACCGCTCCTTTTGTTATGCCTATTCAAACTCCAGGATATGCCGCGCTCGAAGCTCCTACAGGCTATGTAAAAGGCATAAAGCAATATACAGACGCAGGCTTTATTTTTGTGTACGCAGGAGCTAGAGGTCGCGACCAAGGTGCTCCTGCTGGTGTTACTGATTTTAAGGCTGCCATACGCTATGTAAGATATAACGCTTCTCTTTTGCCTGGCAATACAGACCGCTACTTTACTTATGGTATGTCTGGCGGTGGTGCTCAAAGTGCCTTGCTTGGAGCTACAGGAGATGCTGCTGAATATGAGCCATATTTACAAGAGATAGGTGCAGTTCTTGGCGTAAGTGATGCTGTTATGGGTAGCATGGATTGGTGTCCTATTACAAACTTAAATGTAGCAAATGAAGCTTATGAGTGGGAGCTAGGAACTGCTAGAACAGGTCTTGATTCAGACACACAAGCGTTGTCAGATGCTCTTGCAGAACAATTTGCCTTATATATAAATGACCTTCAACTAAAGGACGAAAAAGGAAATGTTCTTTCTTTAGTTCAATCTCAAGACGGCCTCTACCACGCAGGAAGTTATTACGATTATCTAAAAACTGTAATAGAAACTTCTTTAAACAATTTCCTTTCAGACACAACATTCCCATATAATCCAGATAAGCAAAAGGCTGCTTTAGGAATGAATATGATGGTGCCAGATGATTGGGGTCCTCGCGGACCACAGGGAATGGCAGGGGGAAATCCTCCAAGCATAGAAGAGATGGATGGTGTAAACCGTGGAAACACAAAAACAGGCAATGTAAATCTTAATGCTACATATAATAGCGCAGAAGAATATATAGCTGCTCTTAATGCAAATGAAGAGTGGGTTACATATAATAAAGACACAAATACTGCCACAATAAGCAGTGTAGAAGCCTTTATGCGCAATGTAAAACAACTTCAAAAAGGTGTTGGTGCCTTTGATGACCTTGAAAAAGCACAGGCAGAGAATACATTATTTGGATTTAACGATGGCAAAGGTGCTCACTTTGATTCTATAATGGCAAAGGCCTTGCGCTCTATAGGTACTGAAAAATCTATAGCAAAGGCAGATGAGTTTGATGCTGACATTGCAAAGGAGGACTCTCTTGGTTCTAGCATGGAAGAAAGAAGCAATATGTATAATCCTATGTATTATTTAAGCCCATATTACAAAGGCTATAAAACTTCTAAACCTGCAAAGTATTGGCGAATACACGCAGGCATTTTTCAGGGAGATACTGCTATTAGTACAGAGATGGATTATTACCTTGCACTAAAGAATTACGGTAGTGCTGTAAAAGACGTAGAATTTGCTGATGTATGGGGACTATATCATACAGAAGCAGAACGCACTGGCTCTTCTACAGAAAATCTTATTAATTGGATAAAGACTTGCTTAAAGTAAGTTAAGCACAGTTTTGTTCTTAAAAAAGGGGCATGGGGCTTTACCTAAGCCCCTTTTTTATTTCGTGGCAAATGCTTTTATATGCGGTAAAGTTTCTAGGAAGTTTTAATAAACGTATGATTTCTTACTGTAAAACTTTCAAGGAAGTTATACAAGGGGCAAACAGATGGATTACGATTTATAGGGAATTAATATTTACAAGTTACATATTAGCAAAAAACATGGGAAATAATTTTGGAGATTAGGGACTTGATAAAAAGTATTACGCTTTGTATTATTTATTACGGAATTTGAATGGGACGACAAAAAGAACGAAATCAATAAGAAAAAACATGGCATTTCTTTTGAAGCCGCCGTTTTTGCGTTTGATGACGAAAACAAGGTCGAAATCTATGACAGATTCCATAGCACTTTGGAAGAAGAAAGATTTTTGCTTATTGGCAAGGTAAAGGAAATTCTTACCGTTGTTTTTACTGAAAGAAAAGACAAAGTAAGGATTATTTCAGCAAGACTAGCAAACAAAATCGAGGAGGCTATCTACTATGGCAATCGTTAATTACACTTTGGAACATGGGGCAAAGCCCACAAACGAACAGATTGAGGAAATCAAAAACGCCGCAAAAATGCCTATCGTTTATGACGAAGGCAGCCCCGAATTCACTGAAGAGCAGTATGCCGAATTCTCCGCAATCGCTCGCAAGCAGCGTGAAGAAAGAAAAAGAAAAGTTGTGGCATTGCGATTGTTACCAGCAACTTTTGAGAAGGCGAAAAAGCTTGGCAAGGGGTACACGGCTATTCTTAGCAGAATGATTGACTTGTGCATTGACGACAAGGAGCTTTTGCAGAAATGTTTGTGATTTTTAAGGCTTAATTTGACTCATACTGATTGTAATAACTTTCCACACATATTGCCTTATCATTTCTTGGACACAATCTGACCTTTTTCATCACTTCTCTACTAAGCAAAAATTAATGAATTATGGATGTATCACACTCGCATGGAAAAATTTATAAATAGCTGAAGACACCCCCTAAAAAGTGAATTCTTTTAAGAACACGTAACGACTAAAGAAAACGGTTAATCCATATATTATCGAATGTAGGAGGGGAATAAAACAAAGACTAGATACTATAGCTGGGGCAGGACTTGAACCTGCGGCCTCCGGGTTATGAGGGGGCACTTGGGAGCTCTTTCCCGCTTCAAATTACTCTTATTTGTCTTATTAATTGGAATTTTAGCACGTTTCTTCTATATATGCAATTCAAAATACTACAGATTTTTTCAGAAAAAAATTAATTTTACTTAATGTTTTTCCTTAATAGCAGAGGGCGGAACTGTAGTATCTTTCCGTTCAAAATTCTGTTTTTTGGCTCAGAATTTTTTAAAAGTTTGGTGCTACCCGTGGTTAGTTTTATCTAAATCGGCCTCCGGGTTTTTGACGAAAATACCCGACGGCCGCTGCTCAAATTTGGTAATAATTTAAGTAAAAATATGTTTTATCCCAATTCAGACAATAGCTACTGAATCATGCAT
>CAJOPO010000222.1 GCA_905236315.1 uncultured Treponema sp. | reverse complement strand
TATTTCATCAGTCATGTTGTGCTCCTAATAAACGGCTTTTATACTCTGTTTTTACTTTGTGGGTCAAATGCATCTCTTACACCATCTCCTAAAAAGTTCATTGCGAACAAGAACACTGTCATTGTAAGAGCAGGTACAATAAGAATCCATGGATAAAGCTCCATACCTTTTACCCCATCAGAAACTAAACTACCCCAACTTGCAAGTGGAGCTGAAACACCTAAACCTAAGAATGATAAAAAACTTTCGCTCATTATAAACTCTGGAAGGGAAAGCGTTGCATAAGCTATGATTATTCCTAGCGTATTTGGCAAAAGATGTCGGAATATTATATGTGCAGAAGAAGCTCCCATTGTTCTTGCAGCTTGTACATATTCAGAGTTTTTAAGGCTCATAATCTGCCCTCTTACTACGCGAGCGATTGTAAGCCATGAAACTAATGCTATTGCTACAAATAGAATGGCAATATTACGTCCTAGTATGGCCATCATTATTATAACCATTAACATATAAGGCAGACCGTACATTATGTCTACAAAACGCATAAGTAAGGTATCTGTAAGCCCTCCAGAAAATCCCGCGATTGCACCTACAAGAATACCTATACATAAAGCAGTTACTGTTCCTACAAGACCTATCAAAAGCGAAATGCGCCCCCCATAAATTGTTCGGCTAAGCATATCGCGTCCTAGTGCATCTGTTCCAAGTATATAATGGCGTTGACCTTGTTCCGTTTCTAGTGTTGCAATAATGTCATCTAATTCTTTTTGCTCAGCTTCTGTAAATGTTGTTCGTCCTTCTTTTTTCATTACACGAGTAAGATATTTAGTTCTTTGCCTTAGTAAGACTTGAGCGGCTGGTCTAAAAGAAGGTGGAAGATTTGCATGAGAAACAACTTGCTCTTCATAAGGATAAATTGGCAAAATGGGAGCGGCTAAAGCTACAATTATATATGCAATTACAACCCATAAACTTATAACTGCCATTTTATTTTTTTTAAGGCGTTTCCAAGCATCTCCCCAAGCAGATACACCTTTCATCTCTTGGTTAAACTCATTTACGCCCATATTCTTTTTCTTAAAACCAAATGCCATTTTTTCTATTCCTTATTATTTATACGATATGCGGGGGTCTAAAAATCCATATAATATATCTACAATAAAGTTCATTAAAACTAGAATGAGTGAATATACTATAACTGTTCCTAAAATTAACATGTAATCTCGGTTTAATGCTGACTTTACAAAGTAATTACCTATACCAGGAACTAAAAATATCTGCTCAATTACAACAGACCCTGTTACTATACCCGCAAATGCAGGTCCTAGATATGTTACAACTGGTAATAGTGCACCACGTAAAACGTGTCTAAACATAACAGTAGATTTTTTTAAGCCCTTTGCATGGGCAGTTCTAACATAATCGGAACGTAATACTTCCAAAACAGAAGCTCTTGTAAGACGTGTTATAGAAGAAAAGTAGGGAAGGGCAAGTGTCATAGCAGGCATGACAAGCATGGATATGGAACCATTTCGGCTTGTAATCCACCCTGATGTAGGAAGCCATTTTAGTTTCATTGCAAACACTAATACTGCTATAGGACCTACAACAAAAAGAGGAATGGATATACCTAAACTTGCAAAAGACATACAAGTGTAATCCACCCAAGTGTTTTGTTTTATTGCCGAAGCCATACCTGCAAGTGAACCTAGTATAAGAGCTATAGCAAGGGAAGTAACACCTAATATCATAGAATTAGGCATACTCTGACCAATAAGCTGGTTTACAGTATAATCTTTATTCTTAAATGAAGGACCTAAATCTCCATGTAAAACACGTCCCATATATTTTATGTATTGTACAACTAGAGGTTCATCAAGACCGTATTTGTGCATCATATTAGCCATAACTTCTTCGGAAACTTTTTTTTCACTAGAAAATGGACCACCAGGGGCTGCACGAATAATAAAGAATGTAAATGTTACTATTAGAAACATTGTTGGAATTAAACTTAAAAATCGGCGTATTACAAACTTACCCATATTTCTACCTCTATAATTGCCACATTATTTTAGAGAACCTTGTAAAGGGCGATGTATTATAACATATTGATTTTTGTTTTTTTAGTTTTTTTGCCGATAATTTGAGTTTTTTTAATAAAAATATGAAAACAAGATAATTTAACCTTATAAGTATGCAATAAAATGCATAATTATAAGGTTTGTGTGTATATTTATTAATTTATTATGCTATCTTCTAGCTTTTAAGCCTACATAGGGATGAACATCTAGTGTATTCATATACCAACCGTCCCACTTAGTAAGGTCAATCATATTCTGAGAAACATAATAATAGAAAGGCATAAGAGCTTGGTCTTGTGTAATAAGAATCTCTTCTGCATCTTGTAATACTTTATTTCTTTCTGCTCCATCTGGCAAGGTTGCAGCCTTTTTCATAAGAGCATCAAATTCTGCATTTGAATAGCGTCCGTCATTGTTACCAGAATCAGTTAGACATAATTCTAGGAAGTTTGATGGGTCTAGGTAATCTCCTACCCAACCTGCTCTTGCAATCTGGAAGTTATTCTTCTGTCTGTTATCTAGGAAGGTAGCCCATTCCATATTTTCTAGGGTTACATTAATTCCAAGATTTTCTTTCCATTGTTGCTGTACATACTCTGCGATCTTCTTATGACCTTCGTTTGTGTTATAGATAACAGCCATTGTAGGAAAACCTTCTCCGTTGGGGTAGCCTGCTTCTGCAAGTAATTGTTTTGCTTCTGCTAAGTTGAAGTTATTTCCCTTTGCTGGAGTATAACCGTCCATAGGAGGAACAAATGCTGGGGCAGGAATCTGTCCACCACGTGTAACTTTGTCTACAAGCTGCTGACGGTCAACTGCAATGCTAAGAGCCTTTCTTACACGTACATCTTTTAATACAGGGTCATTAATATTGAATTCATAATAATATGAAGAAAGCTGTGGACTTACATGATAAGAATCAGAAAGTTTAATTTCATCAAGCATTTCAAGAGGTACATAAGTATCCCAGTCCATTTCACCATTCTTAAACTTATTATATGCAGTTGTTTCGTTTTCTATAGTAAGGAATGTAATGCGAGAAAGATATACATTTTTTCTGTTCCAGTATTTTTCATTAGGTACTACGGTTATACTCTCTTGTGGTTTCCAACTTTCTAGTACAAAAGGACCGTTTCCTACAAAGTTACCAGGCTTTGTCCAATCCTGACCATATTTTTCTATTGCATGCAAAGGAAGTGGGGCAAAAGAGTAGTGTGCCATCATATCTATTGCATAAGGAATGGGACCGTTTAAAGTGATTTCAAAGGTCTGCTCATCTACAGCACGTAAACCTACAGTAGAAGCATCTGCTTTGCCTGCATTATAATCTTCCGCTCCCTTAATGATTGCAGCAGGCATATAAGCATATTGGGCTGCGGTAGAAGGAGCTAAATAATATAGCCAAGAATCTACGAATGTTTGCGCGGTAATTGGAGTACCATCACTCCAAGTTGTTTTTCTAAGGTGATATGTTAATACAGTGCCATCTTCTGAGCGTTCCCAGCTTTCTGCTACGCCAGGAATTGCCTTGCTTGTTTGTGGGTCATAAGATACTAATCCCTCAAAAAGAGCCATATAAAGACGGTGTTCTGGAACACCCTGAATCTGAGAGGGGTCAAGGGATTGTGGCTCTGTTCCATTATTTAGAATAAATTCATTGCCCCCACTTTTTGATTTGCCTCCGCAAGAAGCAAAAACTACAGCTGCTGCTAGGAGTGCAACAGTAGTCTTTACAATTTTTTTCATAAATGCCTCCAAATTAAATTGGCATATTTTAGCATAAGCAATCTTGCAATTCAATATAAAGAAAGTGATTTTTATGTAATATTTTGCATAATATTCAAAAAAGGTATAACCTTTGCATTTAAAAGGTACAACCTTTAGGGTGCGAAGGTATAGCCTTTAGGGTGTAAAGGTTATACCTTTATGGTACGAAGGCTATGCCTTTTATAAAAACATGCTTGACATATTTAAGGGAGCCTCTAAAAACTGAAGTTTTTAGAGGCTCCCATAAAAGATTTATCGCGTGAATTTGATTCTATTTCGGCTGATTTAGATTATTCAGTAAATTGGAATTATTCGGATTCAGTAAAATCCGCATTAACGAAAATTCCTCAAAATGAACGAATTGACTATTGGTTTTTGCGAGAACAAAAAGAAAAACTGGCTATAATTTTTGCTCGCTTACAGAAAATCGAAAATGAAGAAATCCGTAATTTTTATTTTGTTGCATTTGCACAAATCTTAAAAACCGCTTCAATTTGGCTTCAAAAAAGCATAAAACCAACTCGCGATATGCACAAAAAAGTATATGACCCTATTGAGCTTTTTGTAACACAATCAAGAAAAATGATAAAACGACATGAAGAATTCAATAATTTGTTATCTCCTGAAATTCGAGAAAATATTGATTTTTATCGAACAATTCAGTGTGGAGATTCTCGTCATATTCCGTGTGAAAATGAAAAAGCGAGTTTGATTGTTACTTCTCCGCCCTATGTTACATCTTATGAATATGCAGATTTGCATCAGCTTCCGTCCCTTTGGTTTGGATTTATGAACGAATTACCAGATTTTCGTCAAAAATTTATTGGTAGTTCGTACAAAAAACGCGATGCGATTGATTTAAAAAGTTCGATTGCGACTGAAATAATTTCACAGTTGAAAAACAAAAAGCAAGTAGAAGTCAAAAATTACTATGCCGATATGCTCGAAACTTTTGAAGAAATAAAACGAATCCTTAAAAATGGCGGAAAAGCATGTGTCGTCATTGGCGCGACACAGAATTTCAAGGCGTAAAAATCAAAAATGCCGAAGTATTTCAAGAGCAATTTGAGAATATTGGATTTAAAACACATAATATAATAAAACGCGAAATTCCATCAAAAATGCTTCCATCTACACGCGACCCAGAAACATGAAGATTTGGAAAAGTCACAGATGAAAATATAAAAATGGCTTATCCAACAGAATACATTTTGATTATGGAGAAAATATGAAATTTGAAGATTTACTAGAATTGTATAAGTCAAAACAAAAACAATTTGG
>CAJOPO010000221.1 GCA_905236315.1 uncultured Treponema sp. | reverse complement strand
TTCATCACGGAGAATGACTATTTTAGGCAGGGAAAAACCGTCTACACCGTGCAGAAGCACCTTGACTGCACGGACAAGGACGGTGCCTATTTGCCTTTTGACGACGGTTGCAGTATACTCTACGTGAACGGTGCATACCGTGCCGATGACGCGCTCGGTCGTCTGATGCACGATTTTTCCACGCTGAACGCGGACGAGATGAATTTACAGGGACATCGCCGAGCGTGTGCGGTTTCACAAACAGCAGGAAGGAGGAAAGAGAACAATGTGCAAGATTTTTGAAGAATACGGCGATGAACGAGTGGCGGAGGCAAAAAGCGAATGGGGAATTGAACTTGTGGAAAAACTCTTGAAACAAAATAAACTAACACTCGAAGAAATTTCTGATGCGGCTGATGTTTCGCTTGCAACGGTGGAGCACCTTGCGCAACAACTTGCTATCCCCGCGCTGGCATAAGACTATGTGCAAGATTTTTGAAGAATACGGAAAAGAAGTCGCGGCAGAAGCACGAGCAGAAGCGATTGCAGAAAAAAGCATTGAAATTGCGGAATCTTTGTTGCGTGACGGAGGACTACCAACAGAGAGAATCGCGGCATCAACGGGGCTTCCTCTTGCGACTGTGTAGCAACTTGCAGAACGCATTTCTGCCCCCGCGCTGGCATAAGTCACTCCGTTTTCGCTAACATCATCAGATTACATCAAGCAAAGAGTACAATAGAGAAAGCAATGACGATAGCTTTTCAGTATGAGCTAAGCGATATACGAATCCCATGAGGAAGAGCTAACTCACTGTAACTTAAACCTAGTTTCTATGCCTTAAGTTGATGATGTTATTACCCACAGCTATGAATGATTTAAGGAATTTGCTAATATAACTTTATCAAACAACTTAACCTTAGGCTGAGTTAGAATTTCATTGTCGTTTCTTTCCAAAAGGCTACGACTTCTCAAAAAGTACGTATGATGAAGTTCAGCAGGCTGAGAATTGGATGGATACTTATCCAGGACGGATTCATGACGGCCTTACCACCGCCATGATTTATAGCGATTGTGTGCAATTATAATAAAAATTATGGGGAATTAGTATTTATAAGTTATATGTGACTAATCAATGGATAAAAGCCATTGATTGAATTAAAAAGCAAATTTAGATTATATTTGTATCAACTATATTCATTTTTATTAAATCCTTTTTTATTTGGTTATAAATAGTTAAATTTGCATTTGCAATAACAATGTAATCATATTCATAATTTTTAATATGTTCTATAGGCTCTATATTTAATTCCTTATATTCTTGGTAATTTTTATCTACCCAACACGTTACTGTGCAATATGATATTTTTGTTATTTGTTTATAATATGTAGTTCCTACCATTCCTGCGCCATATAAAATAATCTTTGAACCACTTTGAACTTTGTCAAAAGGGAAGATGTATTTTATATCATTAGTAAAATTTAAGGCATACCATGCTTGAAAATCACTTTGTTTATATTTCCTTATACCTAGTTTTGCAGAGCGCGCATAAAGAAAATCAAGCTGCTTTACAAGAATATTTTTATATTCAGATTGTGATAATATATTTTTTAGTTGACAATAGAAATAATAGAGTTTTTCATAAAAATTATCGTCCATAAAATATGGTGCTATAGTATTTGTATTTCTGTAATGGCGGTGAAAATAATAGCTTTTATGAGTTATATATAAGGTTTTTATGTTTAACATATAGGAATAGATTACTGTTGAATCATCTCCATAATGAAAAATACTATCCTTTATACATTCCATAATGGGTAATAATATATCTTTCTTAAATATTTTTATGCACAATGATGGGTCTAAGTCCCAAATATTGTCTTTTGAAGATGCTATCATACTAGGAAATATTTGTTGCTTTATATCGTTATCAGTGTATAGACCTTCATCAAAACGGTCATGCTCTATAAGATAATTAGAGTCAGAATACCATCTCGTAATACCAGAACTTACTAAATCAACATTATCTTTTATGATGTGCTCCATTAAGTTTTGATACATATCTTTTGATATCCAGTCATCGCTATCAACAAAAGTAACAAAGGAAGATGAAGAGTTTTTTAAGCCATCGTACCTAGCTTTTACAACACCTTCATTGTTTTTATGTATAACAGTTATGCGGTTGTCTTTTTGTGCATAATGCTCACATATTATGCTTGATTTATCGGTGGAACCATCATCAATTAAGATAATCTCCAGATTTGTATATGTTTGCTTTTGTATACTTTCTATACATTCAGGAAGATATTTTTCTACATTATAGATTGGAACAATTACAGAGAGTGAATATTCTTGCATTATGCGGCCTCCTTGAAGGAAGCTACAGATGCACGATGATAGAAAACTATACTATACTTTCGTACCCCCCCCCTACATATTGCTATGCTATTTTGCAACAATAATGCTTGTAAAATATTTTCTGGTTGTTCCCACAAAATATACTCATCTCTAATTCCAAGATTTATAATCTGTGCTTTTATTTCCTTTGCTATAGATTCTTCTTTTATTGCTATTACTACAAAATCAAAATCTGTTTCAATTAACTGCTGAGGTTTACATTGAATTGCATCAAGTGGATTATTGTCTACCCAAATTACAATTTTTCCAATCTTTTGTATTGTTATCCATTTTGCATAACTTGTACCTACTTTGCCTGCTCCAAAAAGAGCTATTTTTTTATTAAAAAGTTTTTGCATGAATGGGGGATAAAAAACAGGAAAGAAAACTTTATTTGAAAATAACATTCTACTACTTATTCCACCTATTGTTTCTGCAAAAAAACGCCTTTTAAATTGTTCTGTAAGTGTTTTCTCGTAAGGATGTCCTTTTAGGGCAGAAATTATTGTTTCATAAAAAACTTCACGTTCTTGTAGATAATGGGAATAATATGTATGACACACAGAATTCTCATTATCAATATAATGATAAAAGCATTTATGGGTTACTTTTATGGAATTACATTTAAGAAGATATAATAAATTAAACATTTGGTCTTCTTCAATCCGTATATTGATGTTTACTTGTGGAATAATAGATTGTGCTAGTTTTGTTTTAAATAATTTTGTTACGTTATGGTTACCTGTTCCGCCTATAATACTTCCACCATCATAATTTTCTGCAAGTATTAGGTTTTGAAATACGTAATCCATATCTTGCTTAGATTCATATAATCCTTCTGGATAAATATCAATCCATTTTGTAAGTACATTTCCCATTGCATCACATTTTAACATGCCACTTGTAATTAAATCTGCATTACCTATTTGTGAATATAGGTATTCATACATATCTTCGTCTATGTAATCGTCAGCATCTATAAATCCTACATATTCTCCTGTAGCTGCTTTTAATCCTGTAAGCCTTGCTCCAATTTGCCCCATGTTTTGTTGGTGAATTACCTTAATTCTTTCATCTATATTCGAATATCTATTGCAAATTGTACTTGAGCTATCAGTTGAACCATCATCAACTAAAATTATTTCGAGATTTGTATATGTTTGTTTCCTTATACTTTCTAAACAACGAGAAAGAAACTTTTCGCAGTTATATATTGGAACAATTATAGAAATTTTTTGTTGCACTATAAAATCTCCTTTATTTTATATATGGACTCTAAGATTTAATTATTATCTCATAGAAGAACAATGAATCCTGTTTCCTATGTACAAGTAAAGTTTTGAAATTAGCTTTATAAATTCTCATTATTATTGAATAGGTTATTTTCAAAATATTCAGTAATTGATATTCTCTTCCCCCATAAAATTACATTAGTAGGAATATTTAATTCTAGTAATTCTTTTTTAATAATTTCGAATAATCCTTTTTCTGCAATGGCAACTACTATATAGTCATATTTATGTTCAAGAATTTCTAATGGTGAAAATATACCTTTTTTGTGATTTTCTTTTTTATCGCACCATAAAACAATATCACAATACTTTGTCGTCGTTAACTGCTTGTAAAATGCAGTTCCCACTTTACCTGCTCCGTAAAGAATAATTTTTTTGTTTTTTACTTTAGGTTCATAAAAGAAATGCATGGGAAGTAAAATTTCTTTAGATAATTGATTTACAGTATTTATACAAGAATGCATTATATATCTATTTAATTGAGAAATTAGACTTTCTTTATATTTTGATTTTTCAAAAATAGATATAAAATAATCATATACTAATTGTGCTTGTTCAAAGAATTGTTTATTTACAGTGTGAGTAGCAGAATCTTTTCTATCAACACCATGATAAAACGCTTTATGATAAACGTAAAAAGCATTACAATTTAGTAATGCAGGATAAACGATGGCATTGTCATCTGCAAAACCATGAATTCTATCATCTACCTTTTCTACAAATTCTTTTAAAATACTGTTCTTAAAAAGCTTTATATGTACCCCCCCATTTATGCCATTATTATTTGAGTTTATACCAGGAAAAATATGATTTGAAATATCCTTTTCAATATCGCTAAGTTTATATAATCCATCAGGTAAAAATGCTCCTGACCATGTTATTCTTTCTCCTGTAAACTTTTCACGGTACATATCTGAGAGGACAATATCTGCGTTGTTCATTACAGCTTTATTCAATAATTCTTCGTACATATTTGTATCAATCCAATCATCAGCATCTACAAATCCTATGTAATCGCCTACCGCTTTTCTGACTCCTGCTTTCCTTGCCGTTGTTATGCCACCGTTTTGCTTATGAATGACATAAATCCTATTATCTGTTTTAGCATAGGCATCACAAATTTTCCCACATTCATCAGTAGACCCATCATCAACTAAAATTATTTCCAAATTTTTGTGTGTTTGATTTTGTATGCTTTCGATACATTTGGGTAAATAACTTTCTACATTATAAATGGGTACTACTATTGAAACAAGATAATCCTTTGTGTTCATCATGCAGCCTCCTTATAGGAAACTGCAAATGTATAATGAGGAAAGTAAATTATACTATACGGTTGTACCCCCCCCCATAGTCCTAATTACGTTTTTGTAATGATTTATATACTCATCTGCTACACGTTCCATAGAAAAATATTTAGAATATGATTTTATATAGTTTTTATCCCAATCTGCATAATACCATTTTGTTAATGCCTCTGCAAAATCTTGGTCGCTGTGTTCTTGTGCAAAAATGCAAACCTTGTCATCATATAAATCTTTTGCACATTCAGAGTCTTTGAACATAATTATTGGTAATCCGTATGTAATTGCCTCTATCGCTGCTATACTTAAACCTTCTGCAAGGCTTGGCATAGCAAGACCTTCTGCCATTGAGTAATACTTTTTTATATCATTATTGCTCACAGCTCCTGCATAATATACCTTTGTATCAAGGTTATTATCTTTTATGTAATTTTGTATTGCTCCGTGTAAGCCATCTGTTCCACATAAAATAAGGCAAATGTTGTTTTGTAATTCTTTATGTAAAAGTTTAAATGCACGTAAAAGACACATTTGGTTTTTCCTAACAATTAGGGTGCCTACACATAGTAAGATTTTTTTATTTTGTGCATTGTACTTATTTCTTAAACTATTTTCTACATGATAATCACAATCTTCAGCAGGAAAATCGGTTCCATT
>CAJOPO010000220.1 GCA_905236315.1 uncultured Treponema sp. | reverse complement strand
TTTGCGTTGAATGAAACAATCGAAAAGACCGACCGCGAGATTAACACGCTTGTGTATGCGCTCTACGGATTGAGTGCGGAAGAAATCGCGATTGTGGAGGGAAAATAGACATCAGACGGTAGTTGATAGTTCCCACTAAGTCCTAAATTCTGTCGTCTAAATTCTAAAATCGTGATATAAATATGATTAGGAGGTGATTTATGGCTTCGATTAACTGCTATCAGACAATAAGCGATATTCCCGCAAGCAAAGGCAAAGATGTGCTTTTGAAGATTTTAAATTCTCCCAAAACGGATTTCTCTAAATTGCAGAAAATCGCTGTAGATTATGAAAAAAAGGCACTTGAAATGATAAAAGCAGAAACTGGAGAACAAAAGCAATGATTTTTCTGCCACTTGAAACTGACCTCTTTTATTACGAGCATCTTTTAGACTCCTCTGAGAAGCTGCGTTTAATACAGAATTTCTGCATAACCAATTCTTCTGGCTACGGCTTGGAACGATACATAAAAGAACTCGCGGAATCTGACGAAAAAGACGGTTCAGCAAGAACCTATCTTGTAAAGGATAAATTCACTCATGAAATTGTAGCACTTGTGTATGCGCTGTATGGATTGCGCAAGGAAGGATGATTTGTAAAAGAAAAATGGATGGTAGACATTAGTCGATAGACAAAAGGTACTACATTTTATGTGCAAAGGATATACCTTTTGAGTGTAAAGGTACTACCTTTGATATGTAAAGGTTAAGCCTTTTGGGTACAAAGATAGTACCTTTTTTTTAGACATTTATATAGTGGTTTAAATATCTTATAACAATCCTTCTATGGCTAGTGCTGTTTTTTCTTGTTGTTCACTGGCTGTAATAGTAGCATCCCCATCCCCTGATTGACTTCCATAGTTTCCAAACTGTGCATGATTTCCGCCCTCTATAACTAGTTCTACATAATTAGATGGTAAATTTGATTTATATTTTTCATATTTATCTTTATTTAGAACTCCATCATTAGAACCATATACGCAAAGAACTTTTAGATTGCTAGAACTTATGTCTTGAGTAGAATAAGCTGCAAGTAAAATAAGTCCTTTATATTCATCTGTATGAGAACTTATATAATTTGCAGCCATTGCTCCACCTAGTGAATGTCCTCCTAAATACCAATCAGAAATATCTGTATAACGCTTTAATACTCTATTTGCAGCATACATATCTAAAATTGCAAAATCAGAAGGCATTTCTATAATAAAACAAGCTATTCCTTTCTTAGCACATTTTATCATAAGGGGAAGGTAGGATTCATAAGAAACAAGTCCACCTGGATAAAAAACAAATCCTGCTTTTGGTGTTGATGTTGGATAAGCCACAATATATGGGTCATCGTTGTATAATTTTACAGAATCTCCACATTCTTTTGTAAGTTCTTCAAAATTAAAAGTAGAATCATAGGAACTACAGGAATTCAATATAATAGAAAAGAAAAGCACAGTAAAAGGTAAAAGAAAATATTTTTTCATATTGACAGATATACTCCTAAGTTAAACTATTAGTCTATTTGCTTTACTTGCTTTACAACTTCACGCATAAGACCACTAGAACCTTTCTTCATAACAAGTGCACTACCATTTTTTATTACAACAACAAGGTCTTTTACCCCGCATAGTGCTACTGGAATATCGGAAAAAACGAAATTATTTCTGCTCTTTATCTCTACAGTCTTTCCAGCATTTTCTGTAAAAAGTTTTTCAAAGGCATCCCAACTACCAACATCATCCCATTCAAAAGTCGCTTTAATTGCGACTGCATTTTTTGTTTTTTCTGCAATGGCATTATCAACGGCAACCGAAGGAACAATATTATAGGCATTTTTCATTGGAACCCAATCTGCTATATAATTGATACCATTTATTGTACGCTGGGCTGGCAATGTAAATGTAGAAAAGTCTTCAAATGCATTATATACAGATGGTTCACATTTTTTTAATTCAGACTTAAAGAAAGAAGATGTAAAAGCAAACATACCGCTATTCCAGTAATATTCACCACTACTTATATACTGCTTTGCAGTTTCTAAATTAGGTTTTTCTTTAAATTGTGCAATTTCAAATATATCTTTATCCTCTGTTAAGGGATTTCCTTCTTTTATATAGCCATAACCTGTTGAAGGCTCATTTGGAGGAATGGCATAGCAAACAAATTTACCTTTTTTTGCTTGTTCAGAGGCTTTCTTGCTATCTTCCAAAAATAGTTTTACAGGCCCTATGATATGGTCGCTAGCTAAAACAAGCATTGTGTGTTCTGTGTTTTTGTCAAATAATTCAACAATGCAACAAGAAAGCATAATAGGTGCGCAGGTATGCTTGGCACAAGGTTCTGCTATTATATATAAATCATTGCGAATCTTTTCTCTTTCATAATCATCTACTTGAATTGTAAGATGTGCACAGTGTTCTGAAACTGGCTGTAATAAATCTTGTCTTGTAATTATTATTATCTTTCCAGAGGGGTGTAATGCTAATGCTCTAAGAATTGCAGATTGCAAAAAAGAAATTCCACTAGAAAGCGACATAAACTGCTTTGGATAATCAGGCCTTGAAGCAGGCCAAAGTCTTTCGCCAAAACCACCTGCAAGTATTATTACATCTGTAAATATTGATTCATTCATTATTTTACCACCTAAAACGTATTACAAATTTTTAAAGAAAAACGCACAAAAAGTTTTTATTCGATTTATGAAAGCTAGTTCTATTCTTTCGCGCAAAAAGAACACAGAAGGCGCGTTTACCGCTCCTATACCATAAAGAATCCAAGAATCTCCTTCCTTAAAGATAGTGACTATACACTTCATTTTTTTTGTTCCTACACAGGTTATCCCATCATATTTTAGGGGATTTTGATTTGTAGAAACATAATAAAAACTATCTTGCGTTTCTGTAGTATTTATTTGTGTATTTATTACACCAAAAGGATTCATTTCTAAATTTGCAGTTATTAATTTATTATTTTTATCTAAATTTGTAGAAGATGTAATAATTGCATTTGAATATAAGTCATTCCAAGTATCATTGCGTTCTGAATAATAAGGAATGGCTGCATAAGCTGGTATATCTAATATTTGTTTACTGAATTTTTGAATAAAGTCTTCATTTCCTGTATAAGGATATATTTGTATTATTTCTGCCAAGTAAGAGGGCTTTAAATCTTTTGCGGTTTTTAAGGCTTTTTGAGCATTTTCGTTATTACTAGAAAGCGAAAAATCTTTTACAGATTTTAATTTCTTTATAACAGTTTCTCCATTTTCTAACTTTTTATGCTCTGCAGTAGTCAAATTTTTATTAAAAACTTGAGGCATTGAGTAAGCAAATGGGATAGTAGTTATTAATAAACAAAATATGTAAATGTGTTTTTTCATATCTTCCTCTTTATGCTATCAAATTTAATGTTTGCTTTCAAGTTATTACATTACAAATTAATTAATTCATTTTATTTGTATAAACAAAAAAGGTATGGTATAATTACATTTAGATAGTGCATATTTTGTGTATGACTATCTATTTTTAAGGAGAATGTTGTGCCAATTTCTCAGTATATAAAAGAAACTATGACAAGTAAAAATGCTTCTGCTATTAGGCGTATGTTTGAAGAGGGCATAAAGTTAAAAGCTAAATATGGAGAAGATAATGTTTTTGATTTTAGTCTTGGTAATCCAGACCTTGATGTGCCTCAAGAAGTATTAGATGTTATAAAAGATTTAGCCTGTGATAATTCAAATCATATACATGGTTATATGCCCAATGCAGGATACTCTTTTGCTCGCTCTGCAATGGCAGAAAAAACTGCCTATGAGCAGGGAATAAGTGTAAGTGAAGATTGCGTTGTTATGTCTGTTGGTGCAGCAGGGGCACTAAATGCTGTTTTTAAAGCTATTTTATCAGAAGGAAGCGAAGTAATTATTCCCTCGCCATTTTTTGGGGAGTACCGCCATTATGTGCATAATCATGGTGGAAGTGTAAAAGAAGTTCCTTGTAAAAATGATTTTTCTTTAGATATATCTGCAATAGAAGCTGCTATTTCTGATAAAACTGTGGCAATATTGATAAATAGTCCTAATAATCCTACCGGTAAGGTTTATTCTATAGAAGAAATAAAACAACTTTCGTTTGTTTTGAATTCCTATGCGGAAAAAACAGGAAAAAAGCTATATCTGATTTGTGATGAGCCAT
>CAJOPO010000219.1 GCA_905236315.1 uncultured Treponema sp. | reverse complement strand
TGTAAGTCGCGCTATTATAGCGACTTACAACTCGCAGGAACCTCGAAAAACTTTCTGAAAGGGAGTTTTTCGAGGTTCCCTTTAATATTAGGATTTTTTATGAGAAATAAACATTTTGCATTTGCTATATTTGCTTTATTCATATACACCTTTAGTTCCTGTCTTAGTACAGCACAAACAACTTCTAATAAGGAAGAAAGCTCTATAAAAAAAGAAGATGACCTTTTACAAAACGATTTTCTACTAGAGCCAACATCTTCTACAGATACATACGGTTCGGAAATTGATGAACTCTTAGAAAAAGAAATAGAGCAAGACATTGCACAAGACACGGGGGGCAAGGGGTCTAAGGAGGAAGATTCCAAAGACATAACAGATTCTTCTGCGGAAGAAGAAAACAAAGTTCGCGTAAATGATAAGGGAGTTGCTTATAAAGACATAGGCATAGCAGGGCTTTTAGAAGAGGAAACAGAGAGATTTAGAAAGCAATATCAAACAACGCACGGTAGAAAAATATTAGTGCTTTCTTTAGAAAACTCTGTGCCCTATAGACCATATATAATACAGAAGTTAAAAGAACACGATTTACCTCTATATTTGCAATATCTACCCATTGTGGAGTCTAACTATGTTCCTGCGGCAGTTTCTAGGTCGGGAGCAACTGGTATATGGCAATTTATGGATAATAGCATGGCTCCCTTGCTTACAAAGGATTCTTGGTATGACGATAGAAGGGACCCATGGAAGGCAACGGATGCCGCTCTTGAAAAATTACAATACAATTATTCACTATTTGGAGATTGGGCTTTAGCACTTGCGGCCTATAATTGTGGGGCAGGGGCTATGCAGCGTATATTAAAAAAACATCCTGATAAAGACTTTTGGCAGCTCTCTAAAGAAGGACTTTTGCCCAAGCAGTCTATTCAATACGTTCCCAAGTTGATAGCGATATCTGACCTAATAGAAAATGCTGATTTTTATGAATTAGATGATATTGCCCAAGCGGCAAATCTTATAAAAGATTCTGAAATTGAAGAGTTTGATTATGTAACCACTACCAGTATGCTTAGTTTTAATCAAATATCAGAGGCAACTGGTTTAGAAAAGTCACAAATAAAGACCCTAAATCAGGCTCTATTCCGTAACTGTACACCTGCTAGGGAAACCTATTCTCTTAGATTACCTAAAGGCATGGGAGAAATTGCAGAGCAAAAGTTCCAAGACTTAGGAATGGCAACAGACGCTATTATCTATACCGTTAAAAAGGGGGATTCTCTATGGGGCATCTCTAGGCGATATGGTATAACGGTAGATGATATTTGTGCAGTAAACGGAATTAAAGAAAATGGCATTTTATCTATAGGTAAGAGATTGATTGTGCCGATATTTAATTAGAGGATTATTATGCATTATAAGTTTCTTTATCCATGTTTATCTTTGCTTTTTATAGCACAGACTCCTGTCTTATTTGCTCAAACAAGGGGTAGTTTCTCTTATGAAGTAGTTTCTACGCAAGAAGAAACGGATAAAGACGAATACTCTATGGACGACTTTTTGAGAGAGGGCTTTACTTATGAAGAAATAGAAACTGCAAGAATACAAGCGGCAGCTACTGCAAATGTGTCTAGCGCAGATGCCACTATGACTTCTAAGAGCCACATAGATTGGAAGAAAAAAAGTTTTATAAGCGATATATCTTTAGACGTAGCAAAGGCAGGAATACCTATGCCTAGCGGAAAGTCTGTTTCCCTGAACAGAATAAAGATGGAGTTGCCTGTTCTAGTAAAAGACCCCTTGCTTTCTATATATGTAGATGACACTCGTACATTAGGAGACCTTGTTCTTGAAGGAACAATAACACTAGAAGACCTTACTCGCATTATAGACAGTAGCTCTCAAACTCCTCCATATTTTTCTTCTGCTTCCACTAGCTTAAAAACTACACATACCATAAAATTGCAAGATATTGGTGCTATGATTGTTCGCCATAGAAATCCTTATGTGCAAGAAAAGCCTATAGATAGAATATCTTCACGCGAATATACTGGCATTGTAATTGACGCTAGGGGGCTTTTTGCAGTGCAAGGTGAACCTCAGATTAGTAGTCAAGTAGTTCCCTGCTTGTTTCCTCGTATATGGAACGAAAATATGACCTTAGTTTATGAGCGCAATATGGTTTTGCCTCAAGTAGCAAAAGAAAAGGGC
>CAJOPO010000218.1 GCA_905236315.1 uncultured Treponema sp. | reverse complement strand
CATCTATTATTTTTGCTTTTTTTCTTCTATAAATAAAGCAATTCTATCTAATGCTATTTTTATTTTTTCTATAGAAGTAGCATAGCAACATCTTATATGCCCTTTTCCTGCCTCTCCAAAAGCCGTTCCTGGAACTACAGCGACATTATGTTTTTGAAACAACTCGGTTGCAAAATCTTCTGCACTCATACCTGTGGGGCTAATATCAGGAAACATATAAAATGCTCCTGTAGGCTCTGGTACATGTAAGCCCATATCAACAAAAGCCTTGTACATAAGATTTCTACGCTGCTGATAGCTTATGCGCATTTTTTCAACTTCGTTCCAGCCGTGTTTTAATCCTTCCATTGCAGCATATTGCGACATTATGGGAGCGCATATCATGTTATACTGATGAAGCTTTACTATTTGTTCCATTAAATCTTCAGGGGCTGCTATCCAACCTATACGCCAACCTGTCATAGCAAAACTTTTGCTAAAGCCGTTAAGGATTATTGTATAATCTTTCATTCCCTCAAAACTGCCAATTGAAACATGTTTGTGCTCGTCATAAACTAATTCGCAGTATATTTCATCTGCAATGCACCATATTTGATTTTTTTTTGCAAGTTCGGCAATTTTTTTTAGTTCATTGGGGGGAATCATTGTTCCTGTTGGGTTGCTAGGGGAACAGAACATTATAGCCTTTGTTTTGGGTGTTATAAGCTCTTCTATTTGTTTTGCGGTGGGGTAATAATCATTTGCACTTGTGTCTAGGTGAATGACCTTAATGCCACAGAGCTTTGCTAAGGGTACGTAATTAACGTAGCATGGTTCACAAACAATAAGTTCATCATTAGGATTTAATATAGACCTTAATACGCTATCTACACCTTCGGAAGCCCCTGCTGTAACAAGAATTTCTTTTCTATGATTATAGAACATATTATAACGTTCCATGTATTTAGCTATTTCTTCTCTAAGACCTAGTAAGCCCCAGTTGCTTGTATAACTAGTATGACCTTGCTCTAAATGGTAAAAGGCTTCTTCTCGCATAAGCCAAGGTGTAGGAAAGTCAGGCTCTCCTACGGAAAGCGATATAACATCATCATGCCCTATAAGCATTTCAAAAAATTTTCTTATGCCACTAGGCGGTGTTTCTACCATAGCACTACTAAAGCGGTCTTCTCTTGTGTTCATGCTATAACTCCTTCGCGGCTATCTGTTCTTTTTTCTACATAGATAATATCATTTTCTTTATATGTCTTTAGGAAAAAATTAGTTTTTATAGAACGCACTCCCTCTATGGTAGAGAGTTTTCTTGCTACAAACATTGCAACATCTTGCATTGTATCGCCTTCTATAACTACTTTTAAATCATAACTGCCACTTAATAAATATAAAGATTTTACCTGTGGAAAGCGATATATTCTGTCTGCTATACCATCATAGCCTAATTCCCTTTCTGGCTGTACTTGTACTTCTATTTCTGCTCGTATGCCATCTTTATGTGCAATATCTTTTTCTGGATTAATTATAGCGGCATATTTCATAATAATGCCATCATTTTCTAACTGCTTAATAATTGCATTTACTTCTGTAGGTGTCTTTTTTGTCATTGCAGAAATATCTTCTATAGACAAGCGTGCATTATCACGGAGAAGATTTAGTATTTCTTCAGATGCATCCATTATGAATCTCCTTTTTACAATAGATTAACGTATTTTGTACTAAAAAGGCAAGCATATTTTATTGATTTTACAGAGGAGAAAGTTGAAGTACGCTGAAAATAATAGGTAAGTGGAGAAATAATAATTTTTTTTAATCTTGACTAATTATTGATAAAATTGGTAATATATTATGCATTTATTACATACTAGATGTAATACTTATATACAAGTCGTTAAGGAACCCGTTACTCCTTACGGCAAATATGATTCTTAGAGGTTATAAAATGTACGCAATTGTTGAATACAAAGGCAATCAGTACAAGGCAGAAAAAGACGCTGTCCTTACCGTGAGTAAGTTGTCCGGTGTTAAGCAAGGGGACACTCTTACCATAGATACTGTTCTATTAGTAAGTGACGGAGATAAAGTTTCCGTAGGGACTCCTTATGTAAAAGGTGCTAAAGTTACTGTAGAAGTAGGTAACACATTTAAAGACAAAAAGGTTTTAGTTTTTAAATATAAGAGTAAGAAAGATTATCATCGTCTTATTGGACACCGCGAACAGTATACTGATGTGGTTGTCAAAGATGTAGTTTTGGCATAAGGTTCGTATTTTGTGACTTATGTGCGTTTAGTATGCACTACTGATGGTTGCCTAAAGAGTTTTGAAGCTAAGGGGCACGCAGGATTTGCACAAAAAGGGTATGATATAGTTTGTGCTGCAGAAACGCTTCTACTGCGTACAGCTATAGATTTACTTAATAATGCAAACGAGTTACAAGGAATCTTAGATGATTCTAAGCGAGGGTATCTTTATTATAAAATAAACAATTTTCCTGAAACAGACCTTTATAAAGAAAGACTGCGGTGTATTGCGGATTTTATACGAAGTGGTATAAGTAGCTTAGTAGAAGAATATCCTGCTTATATATGCTTGCAAGAAATAGCAGAGTAAGGGTAATAACGGAGGATTAAAATGGGTCGTAGTAAAGGTGGTAGCGGCGCAAAAAATGGTCGCGATTCTAATCCTAAACATTTGGGTGTAAAAAGATATAGTGGCGAACTTGTAAAAGCAGGTTCAATTCTTGTAAAACAGCGTGGTACCAAGATACATCCTGGTAATAAT
>CAJOPO010000217.1 GCA_905236315.1 uncultured Treponema sp. | reverse complement strand
CTAAGTAAAGCTAGGGTTCTTAGGGGCTTAGCCCTAAGCGATGCTGGAAAAGAGGGAAGGTTTGGAGGGGAGAAAAAAACGCTTTCGTGTAGAGGTTTTTCTCCCCTCCAAAAACATGGGGTTCAAGGGCACCCCCTTGAAAACTGATTTCCGTGATAAAATCTTAAGCGATACCTTTAAAACATTAGAGAAACTATGAAAACTTTTGTTTTTAGAGGGTAGTATTATTTATTTCTTTTGGAATTTCTCTTTTGCGTGTATATTTATAATCATAGGCATGATTACCTGGTAATCCTAATTCTATACGCTCGTTTTCTTTTTCTAGCTGGAATTGTATCATTTTCTTAAAAACATACATTAGGGGTTCTGGAGAAATGTCTTTTAGAGAAGATATATTTGCTTCTTGTAATTCCTTTATAAGATAGTAGCAAGATTCAATAGTAGAAACGCAGTAATCTTTGGGTTCCTTTTTAAAGGTAAAAATGCTTTTATACGAATTTGTAAAAGAAATCGCTGGTAATTTATGTAGGTTTTTACTAAGTTTAACCATCTTTTTAGAGCAAAACCATGTGGAATCAATTACTATTACTAAAAGTTTTCTATTTATAAGTGAAGATTTTAGTTTTTCGCTTTCGCTTGTTAATGCGTCTTCTTTAGGATATAAAAGGACTGGAAAATATTTTTCATCTGCCAATAATTCATTAAGACGCTTGTTTTCTGAAAAATCAACACCCACTATTATTTCACTATCATAAAGACTTAAATTTGCAAGTCTCCCTGTTCCAGTGCGTTGTTTCTTTGCTTCTTTTGGGTGCATTAAAAACACAAATTTAATGCCATAGTCCTCTTGCTTTATATATTTACAATAGCAAGATTCAAGAGGACGTAGGCATTTAAGGCATAGTTCTCGCATATTATCCTTGTATAAGTTTTAGGAGTCCTTCTTCACCTATCGCTCCTACTTCTTCTCCTACAAGTTGCCCATTTTTGAATAACTTAAAATTTGGAATGCTCATAACATCATATTTTTGTGCAAGGTCTTGATTTTCATCTACATTAACTTTGCAAAATTTTACATTTGGCACTTTATCTGCAAGCTGCTCAACAATAGGTACCATCATTTTGCAAGGACCACACCATGGTGCCCAAAAGTCTACAAGAACTGGTTTATCGCTTTTTAAGACTTCTTCATCAAATGTATTTTCGTTTAGTTGTATTGCTGCCATATAAGCCTCCATTAAATTGTATGCAATTAATATACTACATTTATCATAAAATGACAAGTATATAAATGAAAAAAACGGAAAGTGAGTTTTACAGTGTATTTCATACGTGTACGTTAAAAACTGATTTCCGTGCACCTAAATAGCCTTGCAAGAAGTTCTTTGCACTATACTAGGTGTTATGGAGATATGGCGTGGGGTAGTGTCATTGCCACTTATAGCATAGTCTAGTAAATCCATTGCAGCTATGGCTACACTCCTTATTTTCATATCAACGCTTGTTAAACCTAGTGTAGAAGCAAAAACTGTATTGTCATGGCTCATAATAGAAATGTCTTGTGGAATAGAGATGTTTTCTTGTCTTAGAGCCTCTATTGTTCCCATTGCTATAATATCATTTGCTGTAAAAATAGCTGTGGGACGATTTCCCTCTTGTATATACTGTCTTACTGCTTTATGAGCATTTTCTATGCCTGATTCATTATCTGCATTTTCCACTTTTATGAAGTCTTGTTCGGGAGGGGCAAAACCTGCTTCTGTAAGCATTTTTCTCCATATTTGCTCTTTTAAAATAAATGAATAGCCCCCAATCCCGCTTATGTATGCTATGCGCCTATGACCTGTATTTAGTAAAAATTGCATAGCGTCTTTCATTCCTTTTTCTTGGTCTACCGTAATTGAATTACATTCAAAATTTGCAGGAAAAGAATGTACCACAACTAAGGGCATACGCTGATAGAGTCTGTTATATAGTTCAATCTGAGCATATCCCTCTGCTGGTTCGTATAGAATTATACCGCTCACCTTTCGTGAAATTATATCCATTATATATCTATATTCTGTTTGTGCATTTGTACTATATCCTGTGTAACAAACAATGTTTCTTTCATTATAACGGTTCATTGTTTCTTCTATGAACTCTGTAGAAAAATTATTTGTTGCACTATGCGTTATTACAGCAATAGCAGTGTTTTGAGAATTAACTATTTCATGCGTAAATGATTCTGGAACGTAATTTAAATCTAATATGACTTTTTCTAGCTTTTTCTTTGTTTCTTCTTTTATGGGGCCATTATTAAAAAATCTTGAAACTGTAGCAACAGAAACATTTGCTGCCTTTGCAATATCTGTAATTGTCATGCTTATTATTTTAAGGCTAAAAGATAATTTTGTAAATTAAAAAGTGTTATTTTGAAAATATTTTCAAAAAATATGAAAAAAAATGCTTTACAAGTGAATAAAGTGGTGTTACACTTTTAAGTATGAAGACAAACAAATACAATATTAAACGAAATATAGTCGCTTTTAGTTTTGCGCTTCCATGTTTGTTAGGCTTTGCTTTCTTTTATTTACTACCTACGGTGCGCGGTTTATGGTATAGTTTGACAGATTGGGATTTGTTCACTAAAGCAAATTTTATAGGTTTAAAGAATTATGCTCGTCTATTTACAGATAAAGATTTCTGGACGGCTATGAAAGTAACCTTTTGTTATGTTTTACTTAATATTCCATTACAAACTGTTTTAGCTTTGATTATTGCCTTGATTATGGATAGGGCATCTAAGGGAACTGGCTTTTTGCGTGGTGTATTTTTAACTCCTTGGATTATGTCTAATGTTGTAGTTGGTCTTTTGTGGCTTTGGATGATGGACCCTCCAGTTGGTATTATAGATGCCTTGCTTATAAAGCTAGGCTTACCAAAAGTAAACTGGCTTACAGACACAAAAACAGCCCTCCTTTCTATTGCTATTATAAATATATGGCGACATATGGGCTATACAGCCTTGCTTGTGTTTGCAGGTTTACAGAGTGTTCCTAAAGAGATTGAAGAAGCTGCTGTTATTGACGGTTGCGGACCTGTTAGGAAATTCTTTTCTGTTATTCTTCCATATATAAGACCTGTTATGGTATTCGTTATAATAACTACGGTTATAGGTTCGTTCCAGATTTATGATACTGTAGCAGTTACTACAAAGGGTGGACCTGTTGCTGCTACTTATACAATATATATGTTTATCTACCGCAATGGTTTTGAAGCCTATGAAATGGGCTATTCTTCTGCTGCTTCAATGGTACTATTTGCTTTACTTGCTTGTATAAGTGCATTGCAGATGAAACTTATGAATGGTAATGAATCTGATAACTAGGGAGTGTGTTATGAGTAAGCTAAATAAGACTAATGGAAGTGCCTTAGGACGTGCATTAGTTACAGTTGTTATTGTTTTGTTGGTTATTATAACACTGTTTCCGTTCTTTTGGGTTCTTAGAACTTCTTTTACACCTAATTCTTTAATATTTACAGAATCAACAAGATTAATACCTTCTAAATTAACTTTTAAAAACTATGCACGTGTTTTAGGAATGTTAAGTGCAGAAGAAAGCCTTGCATTAGGAGGAACTGGACAGTCTGTAAACTTTATCATAAACTTACGCAATACATTAATAATTGCAGTTTTAACAACAGTTTTTCAAGTGTTGTTTAGCTCTATGGCAGCCTATGCTTTTGCTCGCTTGCATTTTCCAGGAAGAGATAAAATATTTGCGCTTATACTTGCTGCAATGATGGTGCCTGGTGTAGTTATGATGATACCTAACTATGTTATGATAAGAGATTTAAAATTGCTTAACACCTATTGGGGGGTGGTTTTACCAGCATTATTGATGACCCCTTATAGCGTGTTTTTTATGAGACAATTTTTTATGGGCATAAATAAAGAAATAGAAGAAGCTGCGTACTTGGATGGAGCAGGTCAGTATAAAACATTTTTTATGATTATATTACCTTTAATGCAGACAGCTCTTATAACACTTGCAGTTACTATTTTCATAAATACTTGGAATGACTATATGTGGCCTTTGATTGTAGGTAAAAAAGATGAACTTAGAACACTTACAGTGGCATTAGGAGTGTTCCGCTCTCAAACTCCACAAGGTCAGCCAGACTGGAGCGGAATGATGGCAGGAACAATGCTTGCTATAGTGCCTGCTCTTATAATATATGCTTTCTTAGGAAAAAAGATTGTTAATTCAATCCAGTTTAGCGGTTTCCGTTGATATAAAAATTGTATTTTAGCCTTAATTATGGCAATTTTATAAAAGTATATTTCAGGAGGTTAAGAAATATATGAAAAAAACAACAGCGTTTATTGGTGGTGCGCTTATTTGTGCTGCTGCTTTAACAGGTGTTTCCTGTGGTGGCAATGGTGGTTCTTCAGAAAAGAAGTCCTCTGGTACTGTAACTATTCGTTATCAGTTATGGGATTCTGCCCAGCTTCCTGCTTATCAAGCGGCTGCAAAAGCCTTTATGGAAAAAAATCCTAATATAAAAATTGACATTGCTCAATTAGGTTGGGATGACTACTGGACAGGACTTCAGACTGAAATGGTTGGTGGTTCAGCAGGAGATGTATTTACAGACCACCTTGCAAAATATCTTGATTTTGCAGGAAAAGGACAGCTAGAAGACCTTGCTCCTTATATAAAACGAGATAATGTAGACACTTCTATCTATATGAATGACCTAGAAAAACTTTGGCAGACTAAAGACGGAAAGACCTATGGTTTACCAAAGGACTGGGATACTATTTGTATTGTTTACAATAAGCATTTAACAGACACCGCTGGTGTAAGCCATGAAGAACTAAATAATTTAACATGGAACTACAACGATGGTGGCTCTTTTGAAACAATGATTAGACGCTTATCTATAGACGCAAACGGACGCAATGGACTTGACCCTGCTTTTGATAAGAATAATGTAGCACAGTATGGTCTTGTTGTTTCTCATAGTGATGACCGTGGACAGGCTCAATTCTCTGGTCTTGCATATTCTACAGGTTGGACATATACAGACGGTTTGTATGATTCAAACTATCATTATGATGACCCACGTTTTATAAGCACAATCAAATGGATGAAGAAAATGCAAGATGATGGTTACTCTGCTCCTTATACAGAGACATCTAATGGTTCTGCTTCTATCTTTAATTCAGAGAAAGCAGCCCTTGTATTTGATGGTTCTTGGATGATTGGTACTTATAAGAATAATGGCGTATTCGATGTAGGTTTTGCACGTCTTCCTGAAGGAACAGCAGGACGCAAGAGTATGATTAACGGCTTAGGCGATTCTATTTGGGTTGGTTCAAAACATAAAGAAGAAGCTTGGCAGTGGGTAAAATTCTTAGCAAGCCGTGAATCTCAAGAGATTATTGGTTCTTATGGCGTTGTATTCCCTGCAATTCAGAGTGGTGTTGATAAGGCTCTTGAAACATATAGCAGTAAAAATTGGGACGTAACTGCATTTACAGATGAAGCTGTTGCAGATAATGGCACATTCTTATATCCAATTTTGGATAATTCTGTAAAGATTGGTCAGATTATGACTCGTACATTTGACGAAATCTTCTTAGGTCAGAAAGAAGTAGAAGCTGCTTTAAAGGATTCTAATGCAGAAGTAAAGGCTTTGTTTAAATAAGTTTAACCACTTAGGAAAACATATGGGAACCTCGAAAAACTCCCTTTCAGAAAGTTTTTCGAGGTTCCTGCGAGTTGCAAGTCGCTATAATAGCGCGACTTACAACAT
>CAJOPO010000216.1 GCA_905236315.1 uncultured Treponema sp. | reverse complement strand
GCAGAAGAATCTATAAAGGTACGAAACTTTCTTTTCATACCAAGAGGTGAACATCCACCCCGCACATAGCCTGTAAGAGATAAAAGTTCATCTTGTTTTACTGGTGATATTTCTTTTGCACCACAAGCAAGGCGTGCCTTTTTCAAGTTTATTTCATGTATAGCACTCTGACAAAACACTATTACTTCTTTTGATTCTGTGCGCATTACTATGGTCTTAAATACACATTTAGGGTCTACACCTAACTTTTGTGCAGTTTTTTCTGCCGCTCCGCGTGAAAGTTCATGTTCACCATCATCTGCATATTCTTTAACTTCATAATGAATCTTTGCGCTATCAAGTATGCGCATTGCATTAGTTTTTTTCATATTAGCGATTGCCTACCAAATACAATAAAGACGCTCCGCCTTAACGAAGCGTCATATTTTTATAAAACTAAACCTTTTATAACAAACTTATTTTTTTATTTCTTTGCTAAAGGAGCTGGAGCACTAGAATTAACTATATAAGTATCTGCCTTTGCAAAAAAGTCAATGGCATCCACTTGTTTTTTCCAATAAGCAGCTTCGTCCTTTGTGCTATATGGACCTACACGTACACGATAATACAAAGAACCAGTACCATTTTCATAAGTAAACACTTCACACTGAATCTGTTTTTCATCAAGTAAAGAACGAGCTTCATCAGCTTTCTTTTTGCTTGAATAAGAAGCAGCCTGTACCCAATATCTGTCTGGTGTACGACCTGCGTCTATAGCACTAGTTTTAGGTGCAGAAGGAGCCTTTGCAACAGCAGATGACTTTGCACTAGAAGATGATTTTGAAGCACTTGCAGAAGAAGTTCTCTTTGTACTCTCATCTAAGGTTTTTGCTATGTTAGACTTTTGCTCGCGAGCATCTTCTGTAGCTTTCATAGCTTGGGCTGCAGCTTGATTCTGTGCTGTAACCGTAGGAGTAGCAGATGTAGCACTTGAATTTGCCCCACCATTTTTTAGAGTATTTAAATCTATAGTTGTAGTATTAGCTTGTGCAGTAGTGCTATCTGGCATTTGATACACATTAGTTGTTCCGTTTGCAATCACAGTTACACGGTCTGTCTGTGTATAGATAGAGCTACCAGAGCTTTGTATTTCTGTCTGTACAGGAGAAACACTTACACCCTCGTTATTATTTGAAGCCAAAGCACTAGCATTACCACTAAATCCCTCTGTAGAAAGAACTGTGTTTCCTTCTTGAGGAACAGATACACCAGCTGCAAGAGTATTATTTCCTACATCAGAATTAGAAGATTGTAAAGTTATTGATTGCTCATCATCTTGTGTTGTTGGAGAAACCCAAACAGAGCCACTATCTCTCAAACTAGTTGCAGTTACTTCCCTTGTAGATGTAGGTCCATAAGCAACCCACGCCACGCAAATGACCACACACAAGAAAACACCTGCGGCAATTAAAATCCAAAGAGTTCTTTTTTGTTCCATATTGTATCCCCTGTAAGGCAGGAGGGTTTAGCGTATTGCTAGGAATTTATTTATTTTATTTTCCAACCTTTTCCTACTGCCTGTATTCCATACTCTTAAAATATCGGCGCAGTAAGACTCATATTTAGAAAAAAGATTTTTTTGCGCATAAAAACGCCTTAAAATCTGTACTGTAGAAAAACCATCTCTCTTCTTAGCGCGCATATAACGCAGAATAAGGGGAGCGTCCACATAAAGCACTTTATCTATTTTTTGCATTATATATGGAATCTTATATAAGACTGTAGCATTTATTATTTTGTCTTTATCTTTGTTTTGTTCTATAAAATCATCTGTAAGACGTATCACTTGAGGATAAACAATGTCTTCTTGCTTTTTTATAAGTTCTGGGCTTTTGAATATAAGGCTTCCTAAAGCCCTTCTGTCTATATGCCCTTCAACTTGCAAGTTTACACCGTGCTCCTCTGCCTCCTTACTAAAGGTTTGCAATATCTGAGAGCTAACAGAGGGGGTGTCTATTGCAATATGAACGAGTTTATCTGCATCGACAGAAACAAAGCCTTTTGCACATAAAATGTCAGAGACAGCATTTTTACCAGCTGCCATAGGGCCTGTAACGCACAAAATCAATGGAAAAGCCCCCAGTTTTTGCCATGCTCTATACTTACACGCAAGGGAATGTTTAGTTTTACAGCATTTTCCATCTGTGTTTTTATAAGAGTAATAGCATTATCCATAATGGAAGGTGATGTGGTATTACATTCAAAAATTAATTCGTCATGCACTTGTAATAGCATAAATACATTATCTTTAAGAACACTATCTGCATTTAAAGCATTTTGAACATTAATCATGGCTTGCTTTACTATATCAGCAGCACTTCCTTGAATAGGAGTGTTTATAGCAATGCGATGAGCAGCCTGCTGTTCCATCTTATTTATGCTATTTATGCCTCTTATAACACGCTTTCTTCCCATTATAGTTTTTACATAACCATTGTGTTCTGCCTCTTTTATAGTTTCATCTAAAAAGCGTTTTACATCTGCATAAGTAGTAAAATATTGGTCAATAAACTCTTTTGCCGCTGTACGACTCACTCCTAATTCACTAGCAAGGCGAAAAGCACTCATTCCATACATAACGCCAAAGTTTACAGTTTTTGCAAAACGTCTCATATCTGCACTTACATCTTCTGGCGGAATACCATAAATAAGGGCAGCCGTAGAACGATGAACATCTGTTCCGTTTATAAAAGCATTACATAGGTTTTTATCTCCAGAAAGATGAGCTAATACAACAAGTTCTATCTGAGCATAATCGGCAGAAATAAGTTCTGTTCCCTCTTGAGCCGTAAAAGCAGCACGTATTCTGCGACCTGCCTCTTCTCTAACAGGAATATTTTGCAAGTTTGGGTCACGAGAGGAAAGTCTACCTGTAGCCGTTCCCGTCTGCATAAAAGAAGTATGAACACGGCTTTTGCTATCTGCTAGGGTGGGTAAGGACTCTACATAAGTGCTTTGCAGTTTAGAAGCCGCCCTAAAATCTAAAATTAAATGAGGAAGTGGGTTTGTAGTACGTTCTGCAAGTTCTTCAAGGACATCAGTATTTGTGCTGTATCCTCCGTTTTTTGTTTTTTTTCCTGGCTGGAGAGCTTGTTCTTCAAAAAGGACAGTCTGTAGCTGTTTGGTACTAGCAATATTAAATTCATGACCTGCCGCATTATATATTTCGTTTTCTTTTTGCTTTATTTGTTCAGAAAGTTCTACACTGTAAGAAGAAAGAGCGTCTTTACTTAAATGAATTCCCCTTTGCTCCATCTTAGTAAGAATAGGAAGCACTTTCATTTCCATATTAAAGAATAAATCTTCAAGATTTTGCTCTTTTAGACGCTTTGAATAAATCTGCCATAACTGCCATGTAAAATCAGCATCTTCTGCACCATAAGGATAGGCTTCTTCTAAAGGAACATCTGCAAAAGTTTTTCCTTTTTCCACAATATCCTTAAACTCAATTCCTCTAAGACCAATTTCTGTTTCTGCTAGATATTCAAGAGAGTAGGGTGTTTTTCCTACAGCGTCTGGGTCTAGTAGCCAAGAAGCTATCATAGTATCAGCAATTTTGCATTTAGGAAGGTCATTACAACCGTTTGCACAAAGCACTTCTAAATCAAACTTGCCGTTGTGCATTATAAGTAAAGCATTTTCATCATTAAAAATGCGCTCTAACTCTTTTATACAATCAGCCTTTGCTATAGTAGGGGGAGCAAACATTCCTCCTTGCAAAATAACTGGAACGTAAATGGCTTCTCCACTCTTATGGCACAAACTAAAACCTACAAGTTTAGCTTCAAGAGAATTAAGAGAATCCGTTTCGGTATCAAAAGCAACTGCCTTATCTTTGGAAGCAAGAATATCATCTATGAATGTCTTTAGTTCCGCCAAGCTTGTACAAGGCCTATAGTTACCAGAGTTCTTTTTTATCTGAACTTCTGTTTTTTCTTGTAAAGATTCCTGACTGTCTTTTTTAGAAGGCTCATTAGAAGACTTTGTTCTAAACGAAGAGGCTACACTAATTGCCCCTAGTGCTTCTAACTTTGTTGCAGCACTTGCAAAATCAAGAGAACTTGTGCTGAAATCTTCTATATTTATAGATATAGGAACATCAGGTCTTAATGTTATAAGTTTTTTAGAAAAGTATGCATTTTCTTTATCAGAGCGGATTTTCTCCCCTAGTGCTCCCTTTATTTCCTCTGCATGTTCGTAAATACCATCTAAACTTTGATATTGGGCTAATAATTTTAGTGCAGTTTTATCACCAACGCCTTTTACACCTGGCACATTATCTGCTGCATCTCCTGTTAAAGAAAGATAATCTAAAATCTTTTCAGGTCCTATGCCCCATTTAGCACACACATCTTCTTTGCGGTTCACTTCCCAGCCACCATTTGCCTTATCTGGCTGCATGGCATAGCAAGAATCAGAAACTAGTTGCAAGAGGTCTTTATCTGCACTTAGTATGCGGCAGGGAATTTTATTTTGTTCACAATAAGAAGCAACTGTCGCAATTATATCATCAGCTTCAAAACCATCCACCCTAAGCACTTTTATTCCCATTGCAACAAGGATGTCTTCTATCCAAGGAACTTGAGCATGCAGGTCTTCTGGAGTTTTTTGTCTTGTAGCCTTATACTCAGAATACATCTTATGTCTAAAGGTTGGAGTTCTAGAATCAAAAGCCGCAACTAGATAGGAGGGGGAATAATGGTCTATTAAAGCCTTTAAATTACGGAAAAATATAAACACCGCGCTTATATTTTGACTATCTTTATTTGTTAAAGGATGATTCACTAGCGCAAAATATGCTCTATATATAAGCCCATAAGCGTCTAAAATATATATAGCCTTGTCTGAATTAGTATTTTTTTCTTGCAAAAATAAGTCTGACATAAGGATATTATATCATGTGCAAGTTTTAAAAGTCTAGGGAGGTGTTAGAATTTAGAACTTAGACAATAGAATTTGGAAGATAGGAAGGAGTAGTTACCTTAAGTCTTACCCCAACAATCTATGCTAGCGTCTAGTTATGG
>CAJOPO010000215.1 GCA_905236315.1 uncultured Treponema sp. | reverse complement strand
GTGTAGACGGTTTTTCCCTGCCTAAAATAGTCATTCTCCGTGATGAAAATGATGTATGTTTCGGGCAGAGTGAAAAAATCCTCGTTCTTTTTGAGCGAATGGCTGTCGAGCAGTGCGAGGTTGTAGCGCACACGCTTAGGCAACGCGCCTTCGTCCGCCCGCTGAACCTCGATATTGTAGACCTTGCCCGCCGTATCCTCCGCAAGAATGTCGAGCCTAACCGACCGCCCGAACAGATTGCGCTTCTCTTTCTGCGTCATCACGCTCTTCACGCGCAAGTCATCGCGAGAGAGCAGGATTCTCAGCAGCAACTCGGTCAGCGGAATGTCGCCGTCAAACACGACTGTCATAAAATCATCGTCCATTAGGCGCAACGCCTGAATCCGAGCGAGCATTTTTGGGTCTATTTCCGCCGCCCCACCCGCTTTTTTCTTTTTGTCTTCTATTGCTTTTTAGTATAGCATATTTCGGGGATTTGCGGGAGTAGTTTTTAAGAAAATCATGAAGTTTATATTTATAAGTTACAAAAAATCTTTAACTACGGGTTTGTCAATTCCAAGAAACAAATAGGATACTCTAGGTAAGTTGAAAATGGACAATTCTATTGAATAAATATACATTTTTTTGTAAAATACCTAATAAATGCGTGATTGTTATAAAATATTAGGCATTTCAAAAAATGCTTCTGCTGTAGAAATAAAACGAGCATATCGTAAAAAAGTAAAACTTCTTCATCCTGATGTTTCACATAGTGATTCAAAAGCATTTAGAGCTGTACAACAGGCTTATGAGGTGCTTTCTGATGTTAAATCGCGCAAATTATTTGATGAATCATCATTGTTTAAATCTTCTAAGCCTAATACAAAATATTCATGGCCACCACACAGACATGATGATATACCAGAATTTGATTATAGAACATGGCTTTTAGAGCAGGAAGATGAAGAAAGCCGAGCTAAACTTATATTTTTTGATTTAATACACAATAGAGAAGATGAGGCTGTAGCCGAATTTAAGCAAATGAATATGAATAAAGTAAACTTCAAACTCTCATATTGGTTTACAAAAGAAGATTTTATGGACTATGGCTTTATTCTTGCAGAAGAACTAGTTATAAGAAAAGAATATTATGATGCTGTAATATTGCTTTCTCAAATTGTAAAAATGGAACAAGAGAGTTGCTACTTTAAATTCTTTTTTCCTGAAGTTCAAGAACTTGCACGACATATACTGCGTAACAATATAGAAGGAAATATTAATGATGAACTTGCCATAGATGCATGGGAGCGAGCCTTAGATATGAATTTAGGGAAAAAGGATGACTTATATTTTTTGCAAAAAATGGCAGATGCGTATGACCGTATAGGAGACCATTCAACTGCAAAAGCATGTAGAGAAGAATCATTTTCTTTTAGCAGTGCATTATAAGATAGAGAAAAATTAGAGGTATATATGATTCGATTAAAAAATGATGACCAAATTAATCAGATAAGGAAAAGTTGTCATGAACTTGCAGATTTATTTAACGAAATAATTCCTAAGGTAAAGCCTGGTGTTTCTACAAAAGAAATTGATAACTGGTGTGTAGACTTCGTAAGAAAACATGGCGGAAAACCTGCTTGGTACTCAGAAGGCTTTCCTGGTTGTGCATGCATAAGCATTAATAATCACGTTATTCATGGGATTCCCTCTAAACACACAATAGTTCAAGATGGAGATTTAGTTTCTCTAGATATAGGAATAAATTTAAACGGCTATATAAGCGATAGTACTCATACCATAATGGTAGGTAACGTAAGTCCTGAACACAGAAGACTTGTAAAAGGTACAAGGGAATCACTAGTAGCAGGAATTGTCGCTTGCATTAAAGGAAATCGTTTAAGCGATATTGCAAAGGCAGTTACCTCCGTTGCTCAAGATAAATATGGATTTGGAGTGGTATATGAATATTGCGGGCATGGAGTTGGATTAGATGTACATGAAGACCCAAGTATTCCAAACAACTATCCGTTTAAAGGACAAAATCCACGTATACAAGCGGGAATGGTTCTTGCTATAGAACCTATGATTAATGAAGGAACTGCTGATGTCATTACAGGAGACAAAGAAAGCGAGTGGAATGTACTTACAGCAGACGGAAAATGGAGTTGCCATGAAGAACATACTCTAGCAGTTTTTCCTGACCATACAGAAGTCCTTACAGATTTAGATTATAATGGATGTTCTTGTTTAAAAGGAACAAACTTATAGAAAACATGCCCAAAATAGCTAAGAAGGAGTTTATATGTCAAAAATACAAATGAAAAATGCCATTGCTGAATTAGACGGCGATGAAATGACAAGAGTTTTATGGAAACTTATAAAAGATAAACTATTGCTTCCTTTTATAGACTTAAAGACAGAATATTATGACTTAGGTCTTGTAGAGCGAGATAAAACAGATGATAAAATTACTTATGAAGCAGCTGCAGCAATAAAAAAACTTGGTGTAGGTGTAAAGTGTGCTACAATTACAAGTAATGCTGCACGTATGGAAGAATATCATCTTACACATCTTACCCCTAGTCCAAATGGTATACTAAGAGGTGAATTAGATGGCACTATATTCCGCTCCCCTATTTTTGTAAAAAATATTCATAGTAATGTTTCTTCATGGAAAAAGCCTATTGTTTTAGGAAGACATGGCTATGGAGATGTATATAAAAACTGTGAAATAAAAACTCCAACTGCAGGAAAAGCCGAATTAGTGTTTACTGGCACAGATGGAAAAGAAATACGCAAAACTATTATGGAAATGAAAGGACCTGGCATATTACAGGGCATACATAATTTAGATTCCTCTATAGAAAGTTTCGCACGTTGCTGTTTTAATTATGCCTTAGATAAAAAAATAAGTGTATGGTTTGGTGCAAAAGATACCATAAGCAAAACTTATGATGGAAACTTCAAAGCAATATTCCAAAATATATATGATAAAGAATTTAAAGACAAGTTTGAACAAGCAAATATTGAATACTTTTATACATTGATTGATGACGCTGTTGCTCGTGTAATGAAAACCGAAGGTGGATTTTTATGGGCTTGCAAAAATTATGATGGTGACGTAATGAGCGATATGATAGCATCTGCTTGTGGCAGTCTTGCAATGATGACTAGTGTATTAGTAAGTCCAAATGGAGAGTTTGAATATGAAGCAAGCCATGGTACAGTGCAAAAGCATTACTACCGCTATTTAAAAGGAGAAAAAACTTCTACAAATCCAGTAGCAACAATTTTTGCTTGGACAGGTGCATTGACCAAGCGTGCTGAATTAGACAATACGGCAGAATTAAAAGATTTTGCAGAAAAGCTAGAAAAAGCTACATTAACTACAATAGAAGACGGCATTATGACAGGCGATTTAGCAAAACTAGCAAATCCCGCTCCTGTAAAAATAGTCAATTCTTGGGAATTTATTGATGAAATTGCTAGAAGATTAGCTTAAAGGTATAAAATGGCAAAAAAGACTATAGCTCGCATAAATATAGAGGGCATAATTGAAGATGAAAACGAAACTTATAATCAGAAATGGCTTTTAGAAACAATAGAAAAAATTTCTGATGATAAGCATAATGTAGCTATTATACTTTATATAAATTCACCAGGTGGTGGTGTTTATGAAGCTGACGAAGTTTATAATGCTTTAATAAAATATCATAAAGACACAAAAAGACCTGTATACGCTTATTTTGCTTCTTTAGCAGCTAGCGGTGGTTATTACATTGGCTGTTCTGCACAAAAAATAATAGCAAACAGAAATACTCTTACAGGTTCAATAGGAGTTATCGCAGGACGTTTTATAGATGCAAGCAAATTGTTAGAAAAATATGGCATAAAAAGCGAAACAATTCACGCTGGCAAAAATAAAACAATGGGCGACATTACTCAACCTGTAACAGAAGAGCAAAGGCAAATAATGCAATCTATAGCGGACGAGTGTTACGAGCAATTTGTTCAAATCGTAGCAGACAGTCGAAAACTAGAAGTTAAACGTGTAAAAGAACTTGCCGATGGGCGTATATATACAGCAAAGCAAGCTCAAAATGCAGGTCTTGTAGATAACATAGCTTCTTTTGATGACGCTGTAGACATTCTAAAAGAAAATGAGTTTCATGATAAAGAATATAAAGCAGAAGTAAAGAAATATGCTGTAAAGCAAAAGAAAAACCTAAAAAAACTTCTTACAGGAATGACACACATTCAAAATATTACTAATATCGTAACTGAAGATATTTTAGGCAAAAAGCATATTCCCTACCCTGCTTATTATTATGATATTAGCAGATAAACACTAAAAAACAATAAGAACACATAAATATGAATGGGCAAAGACTTCTTTTTCTAAGTTTAAAAGTTCAATGCCTGTCCAGATGTGTTCTTGTTGCATAGTCACATTTTGAATAAGAACGCAATGTTCTATTAAGTCCTTTTTTATAATTATGTTTAATATTTCTTTTAGATGAAGAGCACATTTTAGAAAAACTTTACTTCCCTTTCTATCTAAATATTGTTCTATCTGCTTATTGCAAAAAGCACTATCCCCAGAAATAATAGTTATGGGTAAATCATTTTTAGACAGTTCTTTAACAGCTGCACAAGAGGCAGCAAATACAGAAGATACCCCTGCTATAGCCCTTACCTCATACCCATTTTGTTTTAGCAAAGCAAGTATATGATCAGCAGTTGAATACAAAGACACATCACCTAGAGAAATAAACGCAACATCTTTTCCTTTATCTAGTTCTTTAGAACATAAAGATAAGGCTTCTTGATAATTTTTTTCTCTTTCTGATTTTTTCATAGTAAAATTACATTTAAGTAATGTTTTTTCTGATAAATCAATAATTTGTTTTATGCAGTCTAATGCTATATTTTTTGCATTAGAAGTTTGAGGATAAGCTATAACAGAAACATTATTCAATACATTAAGAGCTTGTAAAGTAAGCATATCAGCCCCGCCAGGACCTATACTAACAGCATAAAAAATTCCTTTTGATTGCAAAATACACTCCTAATATAAGCAAAATAAAAAATATTAAGCATATAATACTTGTAACGTACATAAGTTTACATGCTTTTTTTATATCACTTATTTCTATTTGTTTTAAATTATTCCCTAAAATACTGTGATGTTCTATACGTCCTGCATATACAGCATCTCCTCCCAACTGTATACCTAATGCACCTGCACAAACGCTTTCTGTATGTGCAGCATTAGGACTTTCGTGTTTTTTCCTATCACGAATAAATACCACAAACGCATTTTTTGTATAAAAGCCTAATAAAAATGAAGCAAGTATCATAAATATGGAGGCAAGTCTTGACGGAATAAAAGCCACTACATCATCAAGTATAGCTGCTACTCTGCCAAAATATAAATATTTTTCATTCTTATACGCTATCATGGAATCCATTGTACTTATAGCTTTATATATCATTCCCGCTATAGCTCCACCTAAAAAAAGATAAAACAAGGGAGCAATAACACCGTCTGTAGTATTTTCTGCAACAGTTTCTACACAAGCTTTTACGATTCCTTCTTCATTTAAAACATCAGTATCCCTACCTACGATTCTTGAAAGTCTTTTTTTTGCTAATACTATATCATTATGACTAAGGGCATTATGTACGCTCATAGCCTCATCTTTTAAATTTCGCGCGGCAAGGCATTGAGCACACATAATACTTTGTATAATAATTCCTAAAAAGATATTCACAGAATATGTAATGCTAAGCAGTACAAAGGAAATAAAAAATGTAGCAGATAACACACATACAACAAGAATAAAGCCTTTTATTAATTTTTTATTTACACTATTGTTTTCTTTTAGTAAAAACTTTTCTAATATATTTATAAACTTTCCAATAAAACGTACAGGATGAAAAAGCCACTCTGGGTCTCCAACAATACAATCTATAATAAAACCTATAAAAACGCATAAGGTGTTTAATAAAAGATACTGTTCCATCTAAAAACCTAAAAATTGAAGTAAACCACATAGCACTGTAGCACAAAGAGAACTTACACAAACAAACCAGCCTGCAATATCACCTGTAATGCCTCCAAAATGTTTGTAAGACATTTTTCTATAATACACAAATACACATAACTCAAAAAATAAAATAGAACATGATTTTATAAAATCAAAGTATAACATACATGCTATACAAGCAATGCCTTCTAAAATGAGTAAGAGAAGAGGAAAATTGCTTTTTCTTTCTGCAAAATTTTTAAGAGAGCTGTTTTCTTTTGCATGTGTAAATGTTAAAACAGAAATAGCACTTAATATACGAGATAGAATAAAAGAAAGCACCCATGAAACAGCAGGTGTAGTTATAAGACTTGCAAAACAAAAATATAAGCAACACAAACAAATAAATCTTATTAAAGCAAAGGCACCAATATGAGGGTCTTTTAGTATATCTAAACTTTTTTTAGGAAGAGCAAAGGCACTAAGAGCATCACTTGTATCTATAAAACCATCTATGTGTATACCACCTGTTATGTAAACAGGAACTAAAACAAGCACAGCAGTACGAGGTAATAAAGGTATATTCTTATAACTGCAAAAAAGCAGCCAAAGATACTCAATTAACGCTATGACCACCCCTACAAATGGGAAAAAGCAAATAGCATAACGCATATCATCTTTACGCCATTCAAAATGAGGAACTGGTATACGTGAATACATGGAAATTGCTATTATAAATGAACGAAATATCATAGTTACAGTTTACTAAAATCAATGAAAGAAATCTTATATTAAGATAAAGTAGTAATATATTTTTCTTTTAAGTTTATACAATATCCTTCTCCGTAATTAGGCTGACATTCATAAAGAGTAAAGTTTTTATCTGGAAAAAAATATTTAATAATGCAATAAATACTTCCACCATGCGCACACAACACTATATCTTTTTTTGTATTAATTAGCAATTCTTTTAGCGTTCTTATAACTCTTTTTTGCATAATATAAAAACTTTCTCCATTAGGACATACATTAAGAAAATTATTACCACTTATCCAAGTTTGGTATTGAGGACTATCTTTTAAGTCATTATATGAATGACCTTCAAATATGCCAAAGTTTATTTCATTAAATCCCTCAAAAACTGAATACGGCATATTTGGATATATAATCTCTAAAGTTTGCCTTGTACGTAATAAAGAACTACAACAAAGTTTCATATCATCGTTCAATGCAGGGTACAAATTTAAAGATTTTTTTTGTTTTAATTCTTCTATTCCTTTTTGGCAAAGAGGTACATCGCTTTTACCACAATAAAGATGTTCTTCTGAATAATTAGTTTTACCATGCCTTATTAAAAATAATTTATTCATAATACAGTGCCGATTCCACAACTTACTCTAATTACTTCTTGCGCATTACTAGAAAGGCGTTGTAAATATTCACCAGTGCGTTCTCTCCATCTACGCTCAAAAGAATCTATAGGAACAATTCCACAAAAAATATCATCACATATAACAACGGAATTAGGTGGAAAAACATTTTCTTCTGCAATATTATTAGATAAGCAATATTTTATATAACGTTCTATATGAGTAAAACATTTAAAAGAAAAATCTATTGCACTATCCTCTTTACATTCATATATATCACCTTTTTGTAAATTAAATTTTTTTATTGCATATTCCGTTTTTCCTTGAAAGGCTCCCCCTATTATTAAATGGATTGAAGATTGTAGATTCATTTGAGGTGCTGCATTATTTAAACTTTTATCTAACATTTTAATTAATTTACTATCCTTTCCTTTATAAATGATATATTTACTAACAAAGATTTCTAATACTAAATCAGAAAATGAAGCTATATTCCTTTGACATTCAGCAAATACACTTTGAAAATATCTTGTTGCAAAGTTATAATCAATTCCATCAGAAAATAAACTATCACAAACAAATACAACATTTCCTTGTTTCATATAGTTTGCTAACACTTGCGTAGAATGAATAACTCTATCTCTTGCCCCATAATCAATATCTCCATTTACTGAAAACATTTCATTAGTAAGCAAAGCGGTAACACTTTCCAGTAAAACAGTTCCTTTTGGATTTATTTGAGCAAAGGCTTGTTCAATATTAGTTCCATATTCAAGAGTTATAAACCCCATATTTCTTCTAGAATATAAATGTTTTTGTATACGTAAAAGGTCTTCTGCATCATGAGGCACCATTGTTGCAAGGTAATACAAAGGAAATGTTTTAGAAAGACTTTGCGCTATTTTTTGAGCAAAGAAAGATTTTCCACTTTTGCTTCCACCAAAGACAAGTACATTCATTAAAAAGGATTTCCCTCTCTTATTGTTTGTAAATATGAATCATCAATGTTAGCTTTTTTAAATGTAGCCATTTCGTTCATCATAACACAAGATGCTTCTATAATCATAAAAGACATGGGGCAGCCGCTTCCCTCCCCTAATCTCATATCTAAATATAAATAAGGATTAAGACCAAGTTCCTTAGCGGCAATCTTATAACCTGCTTCTTTAGAGCAATGTGAAGGGAAAATATAATCTTTAACATTTTTACAAAGACGAACTGCACATAAAGCTGCAACAATAGAAATATAGCCATCTATAACCGCAGGCAAATGATATAATGCACAGCCTAAAAACACTCCGCACATACTAGCTATATCAAGCCCTCCCACTTTGCTAATACAATCTATTGCGTCATTCTTATTTGGCTTATTTACATTAATAGCTTTTAATATTACGGCTTTTTTATTTTCATAAGCACTATCTGTTAGTCCCCCACCACGTCCAGTTATATCTTCTATATTAGAATCTGTAAGAGAAGCAAGGACTGCAGTAGAAGTTGTTGTATTCCCTATGCCCATTTCTCCCACGCCAACTAAATTATAACCTTCTTCTTTCGCTTGCTTTGCTAATTGCACACCTATCATTATTGCTCTAGCACAGTTTTCTCGGCTCATTGCACTCTCTTTTGCTATATTATTAGTACATTTTTTTATATTTAAGTTAATGATAGCGGAAGAAGTGTATTTTTCTTTTATACCAACATCTACCACTTGCACATCGCAAGAAAAATGTTTTGCAAGACAAGACATTCCAGTAAGCCCCTTAGTCATATTTACAGCTTGCTGAACAGTAACGCTTTGTGGAGCAGAAGAAACTCCCTCCTCTACAACACCATTATCCGCACACAAAACAATTATGCGTTTTTTATCTACCACGTTATGAATATTTCCTGTTATGCCAGCAAGTTGTAAAGCAATTTGCTGTAAAGTTCCCATACTGTTAGGTGGCATAACAAGAGTATCTTGATAATCTTGGGCTTCTTTTATAGCTTTTGCGTTTAAAGGCTCTATTTTTTTTATAACATCTAAGATTTGTTCTTCATAAGTCATTTTAATAATATTTCCTCTAATGCTTTTATAAGACGTTTATTTTCATCATGTGTTTTAATAGCTATTCTGTAATCATTTTCTGTAAGCCCATCATAAGAACTACATTCTCGAATACATATATTTCGTTTTAATAAATCATTATATATATTATGCGTAGAACTAAAAAATATATAATTAGCTTCTCCGTCTAAGACATTAAATCCTAATTTTCTAAGAGATTGTACCAAAAAAGTACGTTCCTTTTCTATTACGCTATGGGTTTTTTCAATATATTTTCTATTTTTTAAAGCATTTATACCCGCTATTTGTGCAGGAAGGCTCACTGCCCATTCACTTTGAATAAAGTGCATTTTTTTTATAATATTTTGATTAGAACAAAAAATATAACCAAGCCTTAACCCTGCTAAGGCATATATTTTAGTAAAGGCTTTTATTATGATTAGATTTGAATAATTTAATATTTCTTGTTGCATAGAAAGTTCTTTGCTGTTTTTACAAAAGTCCAAAAAACATTCATCCACAACTAAAATACAATTTTGCTTTTTACATAAATCTGCAATACTAATAAGTAAAGGCTTACTTATAACATTGCCTATAGGATTTGAAGGATTACATATAAAAACAATATCTGGATTAACTTCTTTTATACTAATTAAAAGGTCTTCTCTTACACAAAAATCATTTTCTCTTAATAATTGATGTGTATGAATATTACACCTAAAAGCCAACAAGGCTTTTTCATATCCAGAAAAAGTTGGAGCGAGTATAAGAGCCTTACTAGGATTTACACTTTGAATTATAATAGAAATACCTTCTGAGGCACCATTTGTACAAATTATATTTTGCTCATTGATATTATGGTGTATAGAAATAGCGTTTTTTAGTTTAGCACAGTCATAATCAGGATAAGAAGAGAAACTATTTATATTCTTTTTCAAAGCAACTTTTACGTTATGTGGAATACCTAAAGGATTAACATTTACAGAAAAATCTATGAGGTGCTTTTCTCTTATAGGATTAAAAACTTCTTGACCGCCATGCTTAAAATCCTTATATAAATTAGTTGATGTATTTACACTCTTTAACGAATTTGTTCGTAAGATAGAAATGATACGCTCATAGTTTTCAATTTTATGTGGAAAAGTACATTCTGTACACTTTTTTATTATGCGTCCATCTTCTTTATAAACATATTCTTTATTGCCAGGACAATTATCTAAATTGTATAATGGGCAATAGCAAAAAAGACAATTTATTTCTGTAATGCCTTTATGACAGGGATAATAGCGACATTGTTTATTTGAAAAAAAAGTTGATGTATTTTCCATATATTACTCAATATTTATAGGCACTTTTTTAGAGTATATAGCACATTTATCTAAAAACCTTTCAAGAAACATAGGGCAAGAATAATAATATAGATGAGGGAAACCTGCTATAATATTAAAACATTCTGTCATACATTCCCAGTTTTTAGAATTAGAAGGCTTTCTAGCATAAAAAGATTTTCCATTATTAGTGCTATCATAATAATGAAACTCATGACCTTTAATCATTAACGCATTATCTTTCTTATCTGTAAATTCTGCATAACCAAATCGTACTAAATGACCTGTATTATAAGAACTACCTTGCAAAATACCAACCATAGAATATTTTTTTTTATCTTGCCCTTCAAGGCTTTGTTGCAAATACATAAAGCCTCCGCATTCTGCAAGAATTGGTATTCCATTTTGTGCTGCATAAAAAATAGCAGAACGCATACTTACGTTTTTCTCTAATTCACTAGCGTATAGTTCAGGATAGCCCCCTCCTATAATAAGCCCATCCGCTTTAGGTAATTCCCTATCATGCAAAGGAGAAAAATACACTATATTCACACCATAGCGTTTTAATAAGCGTATATTGTCTTCATAATAAAAACAAAAAGCATTGTCCTTTGCAATGGCAATAGATATGGGATACTTCTTTTTTATATGAATTATTGTTTTATCTTTTATAGTTGCGCTGTATCTTGCACTTTTTGCAATCTCAAGTAAAGATTCAATATCTAAAGACTGCATTAATAGTTCTGCAGTTTTTTCTATTTTGACATTTATATCTTTTATTTCCTGAGGCAAAAACAAGCCTAAATGCCTACTCTGAAAAGTAATGCTAGGCTCCTTTGGCAAAAAACCTAATACCTTTACTTTAGTATCCTGCTCGATTTGCTCCTTTAATTTAACATATAATGAAGAAGAAATATTATTTAATATTACCCCCTGTATATGACTTTTATTTACATAATTACATAAACCAAATATTGTGGAAGAAAGGGTACGCCCCGCACCTTTACAATCAATAACAAGAATAACAGGACTATTTGTAATATCTGCAATCTCATAAGATGAAGAAATAAAGCTATCTACAGAAAGCCCATCGTAATATCCCATTACCCCCTCAATGACTGCAATAGGATTTTTTTTATCAAAGGATAAAAGATTTTCTAAAAATAAATTATATGTAAGTTCTTTAGATATAAAGTAAGAGTCAATATTAAAAGATGGTATACCTAAAACTTGCTTATGAAAAAGAGGGTCTATAAAATCAGGACCACATTTAAATGAAACTGGATTAAAGCCCCTATTCTTTAAAATATGTAGTAAAGCACAAGTTATTAAGGTTTTTCCACTACCACTAGATGAAGAAGCTATCATAAATCTAGGAAACATCAATTCTACATTTTCCATTTCCTGTTCCTGATATTATATAAATAGGATTTTGCGCATATAAAAGATGAAAGTTTGATTTTTCTTTTATATTACTTACACTTACTTGTGTATATTCTACATCACAAAAATCTAATTCCCTAAAAATATTAAAAGACGCTATAAGAGTTTCTAATGTTATAGCTGTTAAAACAATTCTGACAGAAGGATTTTTATCCATAAGAGCAATAATAATCTCTTTTAATTTGCCATTACTTCCTCCTATAAAAGCATGGGTTGGAAGCGGTAAAGATTCAAGCACATAAGGAGCCATTCCCTTTACAAGCGTAATATTATTCTGACAGAACTTTTCAATATTCTTTTGCGTAAGACAAAAAGCATCTTCATCACATTCTATTGCATATATATGACTAAAGGGGCATAGTAAAGCCGCTTCTATAGAAATCGTACCTGTACCAGAGCCAATATCATAAAAAACAGAATCTTTAGATAAGTGTAGAGCGGCAAGAATTAAAGTACGGATTTCTTTTTTTGTCATAGGAACAAGTTTAGAACTTTTCTCATTAGAGCGAATGAATGTAGAATCTTGTAAATATGGAATTGTAGAAGCATTAAATAATTCCTTATGTTCAAATAGTAATATGTACAATCCATTTTCTTGAAGTGAGAGTAAATCGTCAATGCTACATTCAAATATTTGCTCGTCTACATAAGAAAGCTGATAGCCGACATAAGAAGTAATAGATGGCAATATAGCATTTTCTATAGCATTATGTAGTTCTCTAGAGAGTGTTTTTATCTCTTCTAAAGAACTTACAAGCACGCAACATTTTTTATTAACTCTTAACGCTCCCACTACGTTACATTTACGTCCATGACAGCTAAGCAATGCCCAATTCTGCCAATTCTTATTAAGTTTAGAAGCAAAATATGATATAAGAGAAACGCCCGCTAAAGATTGAACCTTTATATTATTTGGCAATTTAGAATTATTACGAAATAAAGAAGCACCACTATAAAAACCAACATCACCAGAAAAAGCAACTAATACGTTTTTATAAATAGGATGTTCTTTTAAATAAAGTAATATATCCTCAGCTTTATAATAGGGCTTTGTTTCCTTCTTACATTCACCAATAGAACGTAATACTATAGATGAACCAAATACTATATCAGCATTTTCTATAGCAGTTTTAAACTCTTGTGTCTGCAAAGTAATATTCCCAGGACCTGCAGCAGCCAACGTAATTAAACATTCATTTTTTAAATTAAAATCAAGTCCTGTTAATTCTTGAATCTTAATAAGGAGACCTTCAAATGAATAATGTTCAATAGCATTACAATTCATTTCATCTTTCTTTTTTAATATAACAGACGTAATATGAAAATCATTTGCAGCTTGTATTTTTTCTTTATACCCTCCCTCATTTCCACTTTCTTTAGTAAGCAAATATGATATATTTAGTTCCTTAAAAAATAGAGTATTTGCTTCATAAGAAAAAGGTCCCTGCAAAGCAATAATATGCTCAGAAGGAATTCCACAATCAAGGCATTTTTTTATACTATTTACAGAGGGTAAAACTCTTACATAAAGACGATTTTTATCCTCTATCTTAGAAGTAAGTATATCTAATGTATTTATTCCTGTAGTAACAAACACATTTCCCTGTGTTGTATTTATAAAATCCGCAATATCACCCATACTATAAAAATAAATACACTTGTCGCTATTATTTACCTCTAGCTGTGTATTACGTTCTAATCTTAAATATGGAAGTTTCGTATCTTTACATGCTTCTTGAATTTCTTTAGATACAATTTGAGCATAAGGATGAGTTGCATCTATTACACAAGTAAATGAATTGTTTTTAATAAGTTGGGCTATTTGTAAACTATTCATTCTGCCAGAAAG
>CAJOPO010000214.1 GCA_905236315.1 uncultured Treponema sp. | reverse complement strand
TAAGAAAACGCTAGAATGGGAGATATAGTTATGGAAGAAAGAACTTGGTGGAAAGAAGGTGTTGTTTATCAGATTTATCCGCGCAGCTTTTATGACTCTAACGGAGATGGAATAGGGGATTTAAACGGCATTACACAAAAAATGGATTATATTGCTTCTCTTGGCATTGATATACTGTGGCTAAACCCCATATACAAAAGTCCTAATGATGATAACGGTTATGATATAAGCAATTATCGTGATATTATGGACGAGTTTGGCACGATGGAAGACTTTGACCTTTTGCTAAAGGCTGCCCATGAGCGTAATATACGAGTAATTCTTGATTTGGTTGTAAACCATACAAGCGATGAACACCCGTGGTTTATAGAAAGCCGTGAGGGTGAGCAGAGCAAAAAGAGAGATTTTTATATATGGCGCAAAGGAAAAAAGAGTGGCTCTCCTAATGCTGGTGGCTTACCACCTAATAACTGGGGTTCATGTTTTGGTGGCAGTGCATGGGAATATGATGAAAAAAGCGACAGTTATTATTTGCATATATTTAGTAAAAAACAGCCAGACTTAAACTGGGAGAATGAAAGCGTTAGAGATAGTGTCTTTGATATGATGACATGGTGGGGAAATAAAGGAATTGATGGCTTTCGCATGGACGTTATCACAATGATAAGTAAGGTACAGACATTCCCCGATGGTGTAGTTTCTGAGTCTACCAATGAAAAATTTAGGTACGGAGATTATAGCCCCTATGTTGCAAATGGTCCTCGTGTTCATGAGTTCTTACAAGAGATGAATAAAAAAGTTATCTCAAAGTTTGATTGGATGACAGTGGGTGAAGGGGCAAGTTCTAAGGTAGAAGATGCTCTAAATTATACTGGAAAAGACAGGCATGAGCTTAATATGATTTTTAATTTTGAGCACATGGATTTGTGTAAGCCGTGTAGGGGAAATAACTGGAAAGAAATACCACTTGACTTAGTAGGGCTAAAAAAGATATTTGCACGCTGGCAATATGCTTTAGAGGGTAAAGGCTGGAATACTCTCTATTGGGAAAATCATGACCAAGTGCGTTCTGTTTCTCGTTTTGGAAATGACTCTAAAGAGTGGCGTGTAAAGAGTGCTAAAATGCTTGCTGTATGCTTGCACGGCATGAAGGGAACTCCATATATCTTTATGGGCGAAGAACTTGGCATGGTAAATATGCCATTTGAAACAATAGATGATTACAGAGATATTGCAAGCCACAATGATTATAATGAAATGCTAGAAAGTGGTTTGTCTAAAGAAGAAGCTCTTCATATTTTGCACCTTATAAGCCGTGATAATTCTCGTACTCCTATGCAGTGGACAACTGAAAAGAATGCAGGCTTTACCACAGGTTCTCCTTGGATAAAAGTAAATCCTTCATATAAAGAGGTAAATGTTGCCTTACAGGAAAATGACAAAGATTCTGTTCTTTCGTTTTATAAAAAACTTATTGCTTTAAGGCATACGTGCAAGACTTTAGTCTATGGACGCTTTGACTTACTTTTAAAAGATAGTAAAGAGATTTTTGCTTATACTCGCACATTAGATGAAGAAGAAAAGCAAAGTAAACTTTTAGTAGCTTGTAATTTTACAGATAAAACTGTGGAATTTAGCGAAAGTGGGCAATTTAAGGGAGAAAACGTGCTTATTTCTAATTATGAAGATTCAAGTGCGGGCAATAGTTCTCTTAGACCTTACGAAGCATTTATTATAAAAAGATAGGATGCTTTGTATTAAATGTTCATTCTAAGGTGTATGTATATTCAAAACTTAGACTTAAACAGAAGTTATTTAGATATATGACTTGCTTATGCAGGTTCTTAAGAGGGATAATATGTATAAGGCTCAACTTGAACAGAATATGGCAGCGTTAACTGCTAGATTATATGATTTGTATGGAACACGATGGGATTTTTATCAAATACTAAATCGTCTTGAAGAAATAATGTTTAAGGCTTCCTCAGAACGTACTGGATACTTAAAGCAAATAGATGATGAAGCTCTAAATGCTTCAGTTGATGGTTCTGCTTGGTACTTAAAGCAAGAAACCGTAGGAATGATGCTTTATGTAGATTTATTTGCAGGTTCTTTAAAAGGGCTTGTAGATAAAATTCCGTATCTACATAATTTAGGTGTAAATTACGTTCACCTTATGCCTCTTTTTGACTGCCCAAAAGGTGAAAATGATGGTGGCTATGCTATTAGTTCTTATCGCCGTGTACAACCGAAACTTGGCACTATAGAAGACCTTCGTTATGTGGCTCAAGAATTCCATAAAAATGGAATACGTTTAGTTTTAGATTTCGTATTCAATCATACTAGCGATGAACATGAGTGGGCAGTAAAAGCCAGAGCTGGAGACCCCATATATAAGAATTTTTACTTTATGTACAAAGAAAAGGCAGAAGTAGATAGTTGGAATGCAACTTTACGAGAAATATTTCCGACAGTCCGTAGGGGGTCTTTTACTTACTTAAAAGAACAAAATGAATGGGTATGGACAACTTTTAATTCATTTCAATGGGATTTAAATTATTCTAATCCTGAAGTATTTCTCGCTATGTGCCAAGAAATGCTTTTTATAGCTAATTTAGGTGTAGATGTTTTAAGACTAGATGCCTTAGCATTTGTGTGGAAAGAAAAAGGCACTGTTTGTGAAAGTTTGCCTAAAGCGCATACTGTTATACAGGCTTTCCAATATGTAGCACGCATAGCTTGCCCATCATTACAATTTAAAAGCGAGGCAATAGTCCACCCGGACCAAGTTGTTCAGTATATAAATAAAGATGAATGTCGTTTAAGTTATAATCCCTTGCAAATGGCACTCTTTTGGTCAACAATAGCAACTAGGGATACAAGGCTTTTAACTCTTTCATTAAAAAAACGTTGGTATATTCCCAATCAATGTGCATGGATAAATTATATTAGATGCCATGATGATATAGGTTGGACTTTTAGCGATGAAGATGCCGCTACTTTGGGAATAAACGGTTATATGCATCGTCAGTTCTTAAATCGCTTTTTTACAGGACGCTTTGAAGGCACATTTGGAGCAGGGGAGCCTTTCCAATTAAATCCATCTACAGGCGATTGTCGTATCTGTGGCACTATGGCAAGTCTTGCAGGTCTTGAGCAAGCAGAAAACCGTGACGATGAAATGCTTAGGTATATGGCTGTTGCACGATTAAAGATGATGTACGCAGCGCAATTTGCCTTACCTGGTATACCGCTTTTATATGCGGGAGATGAAAAAGCCATCTTTAATGACTATTCATATAGAGATGACCCAACTAAGTGTGATGATTCAAGATGGGTTCATCGTATAAAAACAGATTGGCAACATTCTTCAAAATATCCTTCACAGAATGAAGTCGCTGATTATCTTAAGAAGATTATAAGCATAAGACAAAACGAACCTATGCTTGGTGGAAGTGATATTTTCTTCTATGACGTACAAGATAGCAGAGTTTTTGCTTTCCGTAGAACAACAATACATGTGGTAGTTAATTTTTCAGAAAGCAATACTAGATTTATGATTGACGCATGGTCTCCTGATAGTACCGATTTGCTTAGTGGAAAAGTTTATTCTAATCGAGAACCTTTGGATTTAGCACCTTATGAAGTTTTGTGGCTAAAAGAAAATATTAGGTAAACAGTTATTGATTAATTGCTTTAAGGGAGCCTCTAAAAACTTCAGTTTTTAGAGGCAACTTTGAAAATGCGATGTTGTAAGTCGCGCTATTATAGCGACTTAC
>CAJOPO010000213.1 GCA_905236315.1 uncultured Treponema sp. | reverse complement strand
AATCTATTGAATCTTAGCGGAAATCTGCGAAATTCACAGATTTTTCGCTGGCAACGCCTATTGCTCAAAATGACGGTTGAAAGTTTTGGCATACTTTCTGTAACACAACCCAATTTTATATGTGTATGTTAAAAAACTGCTTCCCTTGTTATCAAAGACAAGGCACTTGAACTCTTTATTCAATTATGATATAATAACTCTCATTGCATTGGGAAAATAATGTCCGAAAATATCCATCATTTCCTCATATTGCTTTATTACCTACCAAGAGTTTTTATTACTTTCTAACTTAAATACACCCTTACTTCTATCTAAACTTAATATCTTAATCTAACTAGATTACACTCCCTGTTATGCTGTTCTTCACGCTCCCTAAAAGAATAGGTCGGTTGCTAATTTGTATTCAGATGTATTTCTATTCCCATGTGGTGTTCATTTAATCTATTGAGTAAATAACTTAAAAAAGGTATTATAGCGTTGTTAAATTTATATTGCAGAGTTTAATTTACGAGGTGTAATATGGCAGAAGAAATCCGCGTTCGTTACGCACCATCTCCTACAGGGTTGCAACATATAGGTGGCGTTCGTACTGCGCTTTTTAATTATTTATTTGCTCGTTCAAAGGGTGGCAAATTTATTTTGCGCCTAGAAGATACCGACCGCACCAGATTTGATGAAAAATATGTACAAAACCTTTATGATACAATGTCATGGCTAGGAATAGATTGGGATGAAGGTGGTACAAAAGGCGGTGAGTACGGTCCTTATGTACAGAGTGAAAGATTTGAATTATACAAAAAATATGCTCACGAGCTTGTAGAAAAAGGTGAAGCATATTATTGTTTTTGCGATTCAGAGCGTCTTGAACGTATACGCAAAATACAAACAGAAAACAAACTTCCCCCCGGATATGACCGCAACTGTCGTCATCTTACCGCAGAGGAGGTAAAGGAAAACTTAGAAAAGGGGCTTCCTTATGTTATTCGTTTAAAGGTGCCAATGGAGGGAGAAACTGTATTCCACGACCATCTTTTAGGTGATATTCAATGGAAGAATGAAGATATTTCTCCAGACCCCATATTATTAAAAAGCGATGGTTTTCCAACGTATCATCTTGCAAATATTGTAGATGACCACTTAATGCATATAAGTCATGTAATGCGTGCACAAGAGTGGATTCCTTCTACGCCTTTGCATGTGCAAATGTATCGCGCTTTTGGCTGGAAACATCCTGAGTTTTGTCATTTGCCAATGGTAAATGGCTCTGATGGTAAAAAACTTTCTAAAAGACACGGCTCTACAAGCCTTAACGAATTCCGCGCAAGAGGCTACTTGCCACAAGCAATAGTAAACTATGTAGCGTTGTTAGGATGTTCCTATGAAGAAGGAAAAGATATATACACCCTAGAAGAGCTTGCAAAAGACTTTAAGCTAGAACACTTAAACAAGGCTCCTGCTGTATTTGATTACAAAAAACTTGAATGGTATAATGGGCAATATATAAGAGCGTTGAGTGATGAAGAACTTTATAAGTGGACTCTTCCATTTATAACAGGGACAGGAGATGCTACATTAGAAATAAATCCTGAAAATCCACAGCCTAAACCAAAAGTGGGTCCTGAGTATTCTGGTGTAAGATTAGGAGATAACGGAGAACCTGAGTGTGTGGATAGCAGTATGAATATGTCTTCTGCACAGGTAAAGGACGCTCTTATGAGTCTTATGCCTCTTATAAAGGAAAGATTGCACTTTTTAACAGATGCAGCTGAGATGGTTCATTTCTTATTTACAGAGCCTGCTGTGCCTGCTAAAGAAAACATAATTCCTAAAAAACTTGATGAGCAAAAGACAAAAGAGGTGCTAAATACTGCTATTTCTTTTGTAAAGGAATTACCTACTCTTTCTCATGAAGAAGCAGAAGCAAAGGCAAAGAGTTATGCTGAATCTCTTGGCGTAAAACTAGGCGACTTTATGATGCCTATTCGTATGGCGGTTACAGGTAGCAGAGTTAGTCCACCGCTAATAGGTTCTATACTTATTCTTGGTGTAGAAAAATCTGTTCAGCGCATTGAGCGCACATTAAAAACATTCTAAGATATAGCAATTAAAATATAAAGCGTACTGGATTAATCTAGTGCGCTTTTTTTGTAGTTTGTACGGGGATTTCTAAGGGGGCGATGGGGTGGTGAACCAACCCCAAATTTTAGGACAGTTTAAGCAGCCACCTCGCTTGGTGTTTTCCAGCCGAGATTTTGCTGCATACGCTCATTATT
>CAJOPO010000212.1 GCA_905236315.1 uncultured Treponema sp. | reverse complement strand
TCATTTTTTACCTCGATGACATTGTACTACAGAGCGATTTCTTTAAATACTATACATTTTAAATGTGGTTATAATGCGGATGCCCTACCTATCCTCTCAAACGCCCTTGAAAAAGCCTATATGTTTTGATAATATAGCTATATGACACATTCCGCCGTTACAACAATTACTCCAACTCCTGCTATATGGAAGCGTTTTTTCTTTGTTACAGCAGGTGCCGTGCTTATGGCAGTAAACTTGCGTACCTTTGTTTACACAGCGGCACTTTTCCCAGGAGGCTTTTCTGGACTTTCTTTACTTATTCAAAGAAGTCTAAAAGGTTTTTTTAATATTTCGCTTCCTTATTCTGCACTATACTTAGCGTTTAATGCTTTTCCTGTATATATAAGTTTTAAGTTTATTGGGCGTAAGTTTACTATTTTTTCTCTATTAATGATAATTCTTTCTTCTGTGTTAAGCGATTTTATACCTGCATATAAAGTAACTGATGACGTGCTTTTATGTGCGGTTTTTGGTGGAATGTTTAACGGCGTTTCTATTGTTTTATGCCTGTGGGGAGATGCCACTAGCGGAGGAACTGATTTTATAGCCATATACTTTGCCACTAGAAAGGGTAAGGATATGTGGAATTATATATTTATAGGAAACTGTGCAGTCTTAACAATCGCTGGAATATTGTTTGGTTGGGATAAAGCACTCTATTCAATTATCTTTCAGTTTACTTCTACCCAAATATTGAATATGCTCTATCATCGGTATCAAAAAGCTACAATGCTAATTGTTACTGAAAAGCCTGATGATTTATATAATGTTATAAAATCAGAAACAAATCATGATGCTTCTAAATTTAGTGTTGTGGGTTGCTATCGTAATGCCGAAAAAACAATGCTATATACAGTTGTTTCTGGCGACCAAGTAAAGCGTCTTGCTGGGGACTTAAGAAAAGCAGACCCTGCGGCTTTTATAAATGTTTTGCAAACAAAAGAAATACTAGGAAAATTTTTTACGAGGCCTAATGACTAAGCGTTTTTTTTTCCTCTGCTTAATATTTTTTTCATTTTTGCAAGTGGCTTTTAGCAAAGAGGAGGAGTCTTTTATTCGTCATCCAGAAGACTCTACAATCAGTGTTCAAAAAGAAGATGAGGAAGAAATAACAGCCATACGTGCATGGGATTTTCATACACTTTTTAGCAGTTTAATGAATCAGGGGTGGGGAATAGGATACTTGTGGGAACAACAGTTTTTTCCACACTTTGCAATGAAATTTTATTTAGGTCATTCAAGTTTTTCCACAGGTTATAATGAAATATATTGCTCCACGATTTCTACAAATGTTTTTTTTGAATGGTATCCTTTTTCTAAGCAACTTAGAAAATTTTATGTTGCAATAGGTGGCGACCAAGATTATTTAAATTATTACACACAGACCTTAGATGAAATTAGTGGTGATGGAGCCGTTTTTTCTTTTTCATCTGCTATAGGATATAAAATAAGTTTACCACTTAATTTTGCCATAGATATTATGCTAGGATATAAGTGGTCATACTATAAAAACTGTAGCCTATATGGTAATGCTACTGATTATGTTAATTCTGGTATTCAGTATGGAATCTACTTTAGGCACATAATAAGTAGAAATTAAACGATAAAAAAATGCTGACTAACGAAAAACCAGCTAATCAGCACTATATGATACAAAATATACTTATATTTTAGGGCTTATCTTTTGCCATTAAAATATGCTGCATTCCATCTTAGCTCATTGCGGAATGAAGAAATCTTTGTGTCTTCATCTATAGCAATACATTCAATACCAACCATTTCGCACCAATCACGAAGCATATCTGTAGTAACAATATTACTAAATGCTGTATGATGTCCGCCACCTGCTAAAATCCATGCTTCTGCAGAAGTCTCAAGATTTGGTAATGGCTTCCATAACATACGTGCAACTGGTAGTTTAGGCAATTCTGCTTCTGGCTTTACAACATCTATTTCGTTTACTACACAGCGGAATCTGTTACCCATATCAACTACAGCGGCTACAAGTCCCTTTCCTTCTACCGCATTGAATACAAGGCGTGCAGGATCTTCTCTGTCACCAATTCCTAATGGATGCACTTCTACACGAGGCTTACTCATTGCAATTTCTGGGTCAACTTCAAGCATGTGGCTACCCATATTAAGCATATTGCCTTGCTCTAAGTTATATGTGTAATCTTCCATAAAGGCATTACCTTTTCCTGTTGAAACAAGACCTGCTGTCATTACTTTAAATGTGCGCACAAGGGCAGATGTCTTCCAGTCGCCTTCTGCTCCAAATCCATAGCCGTCTGCTAAAAGTCTTTGAATTGCAAGACCCGGTAACTGCTTCATGCCATGCAAGTCTTGGAAGTTTGTACAAAGGGCATTGCCGTCTTTGTCCTTTAAGAAACGGCGTAAAGCAATTTCTATTTTAGCTTGTTCTTTTATATGATTAATAGTAAAGTCTTTATCATTTCCTAAAACAATCTCATATTTTTGATTGTATTCATCATATAAAGCATTTACGTCAGATTCGGAAACTTCATTCATATAAGCAACTAGGTCGCCAATGCCATAGTATGGAACTGACCAACCAAATTTTATCATTGCTTCTACTTTATCTCCGTCTGTTACAGCTACTTCGCGCATATTATCGCCAAAGCGGATGACGCGCAAATCTTTTCCATCAGCAACAGCACGAGCTACACGCATCCAATCAGCAATTCTTTTTTGTGTGGCTGGGTCTGACCAGTGCCCAACTATTACTTTGCGTGGCATATCCATGCGGCTTGTTATAAAACCAAACTCTCTATCTCCGTGTGCACTCTGGTTTAGGTTCATAAAGTCCATATCCATTGTGGCATAAGGAATCTTTACGTTAAACTGTGTATTTAATTGTAATAAAGGCTTTTTATATGCGTTTAAGCCTGCAATCCACATTTTTGCAGGACTAAATGTATGCATCCAGCAAATAACACCAGCACAGGCATTGTTTGCATTTGCGCGTTCTAACATATCACGTATTGCATTGGGGGTTAGTAGGGTTTCTTGCCATACTAATTTGCAGGGGAGAGCACCACTTGCGTTTAATTTTTCTACTATTTCTTTTGAATCTTTTGCAACTTGTTTAAGTGTTTCTTCTCCATAAAGGTCTTGGCTACCTGTTAAAAACCAAAACTCGTAGTTTTTTAAGTTCATAATATACATCCTCCGTGATTATGGAAATATAAAAGGATATTTTTATTTCCATTTTTTATAGTATATATCGAGTTTTTTCGCAATGCAAGTGCTTTTTTTATATTTTGTATGTTATATTTGGTGGTGTTACAGAAAAACTTTCAACCGTCATTTTGAGCAATAGGCGTTGCCAGCGAAAAATCTGTGAATTTCGCAGATTTCCGCTAAGATTCAATAGATT
>CAJOPO010000211.1 GCA_905236315.1 uncultured Treponema sp. | reverse complement strand
TCTTCTATCTGCCTGTTATTATAACAGCATTTTGGGGGAAATGCTATGCCTTTCAGCAATATTTCCTTTTATTGGGTGACGCTTCTGCTTTGCTTTGTCATAAAAGCTCTAAATCACTTGATGGAGAAATGATAAAAATCTTCTTCATCGCACGAGTCATTGCTACATAAAATTCTTTTGCGGATAACCTGTTTTTTGGATTCTCAGCACTCATGTCAATAATGACGCAATCAAATTCTAAACCTTTTGACAGCAAAGTTCGGGACGACAAAAAATGAAACTTATACGATTTTTGCAAATCATGGGTCATACGGATAAGTTGAGAAGCCTCATAAAATGGTATATCTTTAGAACGAGCATATTTAATGCTACGTATCATCTCCGATAGCAGTTCCGAGCGAAATTTTTTGAAGTCATCATTGGATTGGAACCATGACAGTATTTTTATAATGCTTTCGCCAGAGTTAAGCATCTCGCATTCCGTGAGAAGCTGTCCAAATTCGGAATATTTGCTAATTCTACTGAAATCCAAGCTCCCCTTTTTCAGTCGATTGATGTACGAGAATAATTTTGTACTGATTCGAGTTGCACACTTACTTGCAAATTCTGTTGTAGCAAGAAGTAATTCCGTGTCTGCTTTTTCATCAAAGCATCTCGAATACTCGAATAACTCGTCACACTCCTGTTTCTCGTCGTACTGAAATATACCCTTCATCCTTTTGCAAAAGTATAATTGCTGTTTTTGCCATTTTGTGATATAGACTACCCTTTCATATGGATACAGATCATTTAATAATGCGTAGGCATTGAAAGTTTCAGGGTTCAAAATTTCAATGCTCCCATTGCACTGCTCAATATGGATACTACAGGGGTAGCCGCGGAGACAAGGAGATAATTGCTCCCGTAAAGTCTCCAGATATTTGCCCAATAATGGGTTAGTGTCACGCCATCGCCATGGATAAGTCTTAACAGGAATATTTTCAAATTCGATGTTGTTCCAATCAACAGGATTATCGAAAGAAAATATACCCTGCATTGGATCGCCAAATATCTTTACAGGAATGAACTTGCTGATTGCTAAAAACATCTCATGCTGAGAAGTCGTGCAATCCTGATACTCATCGACTATTACAGCAGAGTAACTGGCATGTAAAATAATGCCAGTCCACGAATGAGAGAAAATCGCCTGTGCGCCGATATATGAGCGCCTGTAATCATCTTCAGAATTGCCAAGAAGATATAAAGGAGGAGAATTATCAAAATTAGCATTTCGATAGTATGCCTTGCACCAGCGCCCGCAAAATGCCGCAATCGTAGTAAGATGGTACAGAGATTTTGAGACGTGTCGCTTAACAAGTCTTTTTTCAAGCGCGTCAACGCCCGCATTTGTATGGGTAAGCAAAAGCACACACCCACACGAATTTTTGACAAGTTCGGCTATCATTTCCGTTTTGCCGTGTCCCGCTGGCGCTACAACCGAAAAGTTATTCGGTTTAAGAAGGTTCTCTAACTCTTGTTTGGTCATTTCGTATCACCCATCGATAAAGATCACCCATAATTTTGCGAAGGGTGGACTTTGCGTCTATCATGTTCCAGTTGTTAAAGACCACATCTCCCATTGATTCGCCGAGGTCAATCCGTTTGAACCAGTGTACTTTTTTGTGCTTGGCAATAGTACCAATCGATTTCTGTACATCTTGCCCCATTTCAAGCAAATGGATAACTTCTCCGGTGATCTCATGTGGAATTTTTTGAGCCTTTAATTTGGAAGATACCACATCAAGTCCATATTCCTCAGTGGCGATGTTGACAAGCTCATTAGCGAGAACAAGAGGTGTGTTATAAAACACTTGCTCTTCAATGGCGTTCGGCTCATCCCAATCAAATATAGAAATGCCACGCGCCCGCAAAGCCGCCTTATCTGGCTTTTCTTTCTCCAAGTCAGAATCCATGAATAAGCAAATATCATATCCACAATTTAACAGTACGTCCGCGCATCTAAATATGGTATCGCCGCCGCCGTCAGCCGTGCCGATGCCGTTATACGCAATTCGGATTTTTTTGCATTGGGACAAATAAGTATCAAAAGCCCGGATAAAACCGATTTCAGTCTTTCCCTCACAAACGATAATACGTTTGCAAAGAAAAGCATTGGCATTTTTTCTGACTTCGGCTTGAATCGTTTTATTTGTCTCCGTATCATCGCTTTTAAGAAAATGGACTTTAGTTTCACCCTGCTTTGACCGCACAATTAAGATTTCGTTAATTGTACATTCTGCAACAGCAACAGGGGAATGCGTTGTCATAATAGTTTGACCGGAGTTTTTTTGCCTCAACACATTTATGACGCTACACAAGCGGTAAGGTTCAAGTCCATTTTCTATTTCGTCAATCAAAAGGATAGCGCCGTTATCAGAGGCTTTGACGTTTAATCCCATTGATAAAAGCCTTTGACTGCCAGTTCCCCGCTGTCCCAGCGGAGCATATCCATCAAATAAACCAACCGACGTGGAAACAGAGGTATTTTGAATAATAAATCCGTTCCGAACATTCGCGGAAAACGCAACTCCGTATTCTTTCCCGACTTCAATGATTTTCTCAGAAACCTGATCTAAGGAGCTAAAGTCTGCGTCCTTAGCTACTCCTCGCAATGCACTTGTATAGGCTCCACGCAACGCACTTTTTGAATCAGCGTATCGCTGGAGGACAGAGTGTCTGCCCCAATACATATCGCGGGAATAGTTGTCTCCAATGCTGCCTGATGAAAGTAGCTTTCTATCTGAGAGAGAAATAGGCTTTGCATCCAATCTGTTGCAGACGATTTCCCATTTCGGTTCAAGAGAATCTGAAATGGTCAATTGCAATGTCAAACAGATCGGCTCATTATCTTTTGGTTCATCATCAACATTGGGAGAAATGGGGACATTCGGTCTGCGAAGATACAAACCGAATTTATCCTCAGAAAGAAGACCGTCCGGCAACTCGGTAAACGTTCCGCGAAGCATGATCGGCTTACCTGTGTCCCCGTCACTAAAATCCGTATCTGATGCTTGAAGATTCCATGTGGGCCACAGTATCCACTCAATTGCTTTCAGCAACGTGGATTTTGTGCTGTCTCCTGCACCTATAAGACACACCAAACGTGTATCAAGCGGAAAAGAAATCGCACATCTTCTGATTCCACGGAAATTTTGTACATCGAGATTAACAATTCTCATTTTAGCAACCCTACTTTTTGAAACGGATATTTATGAGCCATGAAAACATGGCGTCAAGTTGGGCTTTATTCGTCTACCTTTTCGATAAATTGCTTTACCCAATTTCACCTGCTTTCCAGAAAGTGCCGCCGTCTTTACTGCTTGTATCATCTAGCATACAACGCTCATTCATTACATCGGCTTAATTGTCGCTTCAATGAACGCGATCTCGTCTTCTGTCAGTCCATATTTTTCGTACAG
>CAJOPO010000210.1 GCA_905236315.1 uncultured Treponema sp. | reverse complement strand
GGGTTATGAGGGGTGGCAGTTGGTCTGACGCTACAATGTTCTACTATGCGGCTGACAGATATTCTTATGACCCAAATGAGGCCTACAACTATATGGGCTTTAGAATATGCCGCAGCTTGTAACAATATAGAATTTTCATTTCTTTTTACTTATTGCAAGGGATATTATGTTTATGTTATTCTATTCTTCTATGGATAGCAAAACTATATTAAATTATATAAATAGTTGTAATAGCCCTTATTGCGATGATCTACTAGAAGCCTCTCCTTTTAAAGATGTCTTTTGGAATACATCAGTTTTAAGAAAAGCCTCTCTTTCATTTTATCCCATAAAAGAAAAAGATAGAGTTCTTGTTGTGGGGGACAACTTTGGAGCTATAACAGGTGTTTTACTAGAGAAATTTGAAAAAGTAACGAGTTTAGTTAATTTAGAAGAAAATGCAAAGGCTATAATTCATAGATATAGTAGTTATCCAAATGTAAAAGAAAAACTAAATGTTTTATCTACAAAAATAGAGGCATATAAGAGTCTAAATAAATATCCATATATCTTCTTCTATTTTGAACATTTTGACGAAGCAAAAACTACAGATTTTTTAATAGCAAGAGAACAAATAACGCAGATTATACAGTCTGTAAAAGAAAACGGAAAAATCATTATACTTACAAATAAGGCAGATGCAGACTTTTATATATCTGTATTAAGTGCAAATGGGTTTATATTTTCTCAAACTATAGAGCCTTTAAAAAATGGAGAAATTATAATAGAAGCGTCTAAAACGGATAATCTTAGTATTTTAACCTTGCCTTCAACATCACCAACAGAAGAAAGTATGTGGTGTAGAAAATTTGGTATACCGTTTTTAGAGGAATTAAGTTTTTCCTCAGACCAAGATTTTGCTTTAATACAAAAAGTTTGCAAGGTAGAAATAGATTTACTAAGTAAACTAGTAGAAGTGTGCAAAAAGCATAACCTGCTCTTATATCCCATGTATGGTTCTCTTTTGGGAATTATACGAGATGGTGGCATGATTTTAGGCGATGATGATATTGATGTTGCCTTACCCCGCAAAGATTATGATACACTTATGGGCTTAGGAGATGAGTTTACTGGTAAGTATTTTTTACAAACACCTTATAGCGATTGCTGTTTTTTTGGCGGATATGCAAAATTGCGCAATACTCAGACTACAGCCCTTCATCCTCGTAATTGGTGGGTGGACTGTAATGAAGGGATTAGCATTGATATTTTTCCTATAGATAAAACCTTTACTAATATACATAAAGAAAAATCCAAGTTAAAAAAAATAAAACAGTTGCAGCGTTTATTGTATGCAAAGTCTTATGGATATTTTAGAAACTTTGAAGATATGCCCCTTTTAATCTGGAAAGCGTATAAATATGCAGGTAAACTAATAAGTAAAGATAAACTTGTAGATAAATTATACTCTGTTATGAATGAGGGGAATGAATCTTCCATTCAAAATGCTATATATACACACTATGCACATGGCAAACTTGATTCTGCTAGATATATAAAAAAGCAATATTTAACAAAGGCCGTTTCTTTACACTTTGAAGGCATAGAAATGCAAGTTCCCCTTATGGCAGATTCTATTTTGCGTTCTTTATATGGCGAGCAATATAATATACAGCAGGAATTTTGTGAAGAAAAGAAGCGTCATGGATTTTATGATACAGATATTCCATATAAAGTATATAAGAAAAGATTTTCTGGCTTAAAACATATTGCAAATATAAAAAATGATGTCATTTGTTTTGGAAATTCTTCTATTATAGAGGACTTTATAAAGGCATACAAATCAAGACTATCTATAAGCAAGGCAGTTTTATTCCCAGAAGAACAAGTTAATGGAGAAACTTATATAGATTCCGTTTTGACACAATCGTGGAATACGTTTTTTAGTAAGAATAATGCTCCCTTTTATGCTATAATCTGTTATCCTGATATTAGACAGGCAGAGAAAATGCTTGTAGAAAGAGGAATAAAAGATTATTGTATCTTTTTAGCAAATAGAGACTGGATGCTTAGTGCAAATACTTCTTGGATATGGAAATGTATTTAGTAAACTTGTGCGGAAACTTCAGTTTTAGAACAAGTTATCTTGAATGTGATGTGTAAAATCGCATATCTGTTTAATAAAAACTCTTTATTTTTATTTATAAATTTGTTATAAGAATAAGAATTATGAGGTATTTTTAATGAAAACTTCCAAAGTACAAAAAATAGCTAAGGTTATAAAAATATTATTAATCTTGCTTCTTTTAGTTGGAGTAGCTTTTATAGGGGTGTGTCCTTTAAAGCAACAATCTGTAAGTTTAAAAATCTACTGTGCTAATAGACATGTTTCAAAAACTTTATCTCCAGAAGAATTGAATACATTAGGCAGTTTTGAAGTTTATTTTCCTAACTTTGTTAGAGAACAATTCTCGGAAATACGCATAACTCGCTTTTTTAAGAGTATTGCTGTGGATAAAATACAGGCTTCTGCATTTGATAGGTATATAGAAGCGCATGGTGATAATTTAGTTTTTAATCAAAATGCGATTAATCTATTGCGAAAGAACTCTGCCTCAGCCGTAATGGAGCGTCTTATAATTGCAGAAAGTTTATTTGCTCTTGTCTTGTTTCTTATAATACTAGTAAATGCCATTACGGAAAAATTATCTACAGAAAGCCACGATAATCATGGTCCTATACACGAAATAGGTAAATTTTGTTCCGAAGTAGTACGCTATTCCCAGTATATATTTTATGCGGCAAGGGCTGATTTAAAGGCAGAAGTTGCAAACTCTTATCTAAATCGTTTATGGTGGGTGCTAGAGCCAACCTTTAATATGCTAGTTTATGTGATTGTTTTTGGGCGAGTTATGGGAAACTCAATACGCCATTATTCCACATCCATTTATTCAACCTTGCTTATGTGGAACTTTTTTAGCAAGATATTAAATTACAGTGTAAAATGTATACGTAATAATAGAGATATTGTTACAAAGGTTTATTTGCCAAAACACGTTTTATTGATAACGAATATGGTATTAAATTTCTTAAAATTATTATTCTCCTTAGTTGTACTTATCCCTATGCTTATTATATTTAAAGTCCATATAGGCTTTTGCGTATTTTTTGTAATTCCTCCATATATACTTATGATATTGCTTTCTTTTGGCTTAGGAATGATTTTCTTGCATTTTGGTGTATATATAGATGACCTTGCCTATGCTGTAGGAATTTTATTGCAGATGGTAATGTTTTTGTCAGGTATATTCTATGATGTAGTAACAAGTTTACCTACACCTTTAAATACCATGATGTTGTGCGTAAATCCTGTTTCTATGTTTATTGACACTATGAGGAATGCTTTACTAAGTAATATAGTTTGTAATATTCCTCTTATTATATTATGGACTGTGATTTCTATATTATTATGTTATATAGGTATTCATATTGTATATAAAAACGAAAACGGATATGTAAAGGTTGTTTAAAATGGATAATATTGCACTTGATGTAAAACACGTAAGTATAGATTATAGGGATTTATCACATATGAGATTAGCTCGTACCTTTGCAAAAGGAGAAGTAAAAAAATCCAATGTGGTTCGAGCGGTAAATGATGTTTCTTTTTCTGTAAAGCAAGGAGAAATATTGGGAATAATAGGCAGAAATGGTTCTGGCAAAACTACTCTTTTGCGTTCTATAGCAGGAATATTTCAGCCTGATGAGGGAATTATAGATACTCACGGCAACCGAGCCTCTCTTATGGCTATAGGAATTGGTTTTAATGGAAACAACACGGGCAGAGAAAATATTTTAAAGTCTGGCATGCTTTTAGGCTGTTCATTTAATTATGTAAAAGAGCACATGGACGCTATTATAGAGTTTTCTGAACTAGGGGACTTTATAGATAGACCTGTCCGTACATATTCTAGTGGTATGTATTCTAAATTATCCTTTTCGGTTACGGCAATACTTGATACAGATATAATGCTTGTAGATGAAGTATTAAGTGTAGGCGATGAGCATTTTAGAAAGAAGAGCTATAACAAGATGGAAGAACTTTTGCAGAGTAATCGTACTGTTTTAATTGTTTCCCATGCTACAACAACATTGAAGAAATTTTGTAATAGAGTTTTATGGATAAATGACGGAAAATTGATGATGTTAGATGAAACCGATGCTGTACTTGAAAAATATGATGAGTTTATGAGTTTGTAAGCGTGATAGGAAGGAATAGATGAAAACTAACAACGAGATAAAGACAAATGAATCAAATATTTATGAAAATTATTTTGCTCTTGCAGTATTTGGATTATTTGTCTTATGGTTTATACTATTTTCAATAAAGCCACATAGTAGAGAAATTTTCTTGTTTTTTAGAAGTTTTGAAGACCTTTTTGCTGATTTTTTTAATGTTTTACGTTATGTAAGTGAAAGAGATGTATATTTTAATGAAGTAAATGGCTTTGACTCAAAAGAATATCTTCCGTTAGCGTATGTAATCTTTTATCCCTTTTCTCGATGGAATAACTATGCGCAAATGAGCCTTAGCGATTGCTGGAATTCTACTATTAGTCTGTATTCTTGCTTTTTATTTTTGTTTATAAATTTATTTCTCCTTTTTCATTCTCTTAGCTGTCTTTGTAAAAAGTATAAAGTTAGTGACAAAGTAATATATGCGTTATTCTGCTCAAATATTATGCTATCATCTGCAGAAAGAGCAAATATCGTATTCCTTGCAGTTACCTTCCTAAATTATTTTATTACTTTTTATGATAGTGAATCAAAAAAGCTAAGATATTTTGCTGCTTTTTCTTTAGCATTTTCTGCCACTTTAAAAATATTCCCTGTGATATTTATCGTAATGTATATACCTACAAAGCAATATAAAGAATTTATTGCAACGGTAATTACAGGACTCCTTTTGGCATTTTTACCTTTCTTGTTTTTTAAGCATGGCTTTGGTAATATCGCTCAATTATATAATAATGTAAGAGGTTCTGCAGCACATGATGCAGGTTACTTTAGTGGTTATGGAGGTATTTTACCTATATTTGTACACAGATTTTTTGGCGTAAAGTTGGGCTTAAATGCAAATATTACGCTTTTGCTAGTTAGACTTTCTAAATACCTTGTAATACTTGCCTCTATTGCTTCATTTTTTTTATTCTTCATACAATATAAAACACTAACTCTCTGGGAAAAAGTAGAGTTACTTATGTTTCCTTTAATATTTTTCCCTAATACTAATAAAGGCTATTGTGGACTTTATTTATTTTGTTTAACAGTTCTATTTTTTGCTACAACTAAGGACAGAACAAAACTAGAGAATATATTTTTTACAGTATTATTGATTATTGCATTTGCTCCAGTTGAGATATTTAAGTCGGGAATAAATCGTCAATTACACGAAGCTATATTTTTATTAATAGGCTTTTATACTATATTTTTGAGAATAAAGTTTCTTATTGCTAATAAGGCCTCTTAACTCATGGGAATATATCTAAATCCTGGTAATGAATTATTACAAAGAGGCTTAAACTCAAAGATAATCGTAAAATAGACATAACCTTGAACGCAAGTAACTACATTCAGCCCCTAACACATACATTAGGGGCTATAACGTAGGTCACTATTTTTAGTTTATACTTCTTAACTCTGCATTATGCACTTCCCATCTGCCATTGCTTTCTTGCTTTAATTCTGCAACTGCATAATGCCCTTCTAGCAAGGCTCCTGGATTTATAATAGTTGCACTTCCATTTGCTGTTTGTATTTTATCTATAGCAATGCCCTCATGGATATGACCTGTTACAACAAGAGAGGGAGAATAGGTTTCTATAAAAGAACGCAAGACCTCACTTCCCACGTGTATATCATTTCCTACACAGTCACATGCTGTATTCTTGGGAGGATTATGCATTATAAGCACAAGATTATTCCAAATCTGATTTCCCATATCAGAAATTAAATGCAAGTCCGCTATTATTTCTTCTTCTGTGCGTTCATTAGGAGTGTCTCCTTTAAACTTTGTTCCTCCCCCACAGCCTGCAAGCGTTAGACCATTCCAGCTAGAAATAGAGTTTTGTATGCTTATATCTTTTGCTTCAATTTCATTTATAAAGTCTGGACTGTCGCAGTTGCCTATTACAGAAAAAATAACTTCATGTTTTTTGCAAAGGGCTTCTAGTGCAGGTTTTGCAGTTTCTATTTTACCAAAGCGGGCAAAATCACCTGCAAAAAGAACTGCGTCTGCTGCTTCAAATTCTTTATCTAGTTTATCAAGTATCTCAATATTTCCATGTAAATCACTAATAATTAAAAATTTCATAGAGTCTCCATTATCTTTTTTAGTTCATTCATTTGCTCATGTGTACCTATAGTGATGCGTACAAAATCTTCTATTCCCTTTGTATTAAAGTGGCGTATCAATATTCCATTCTTTTTTATGTGCTGATAAATATCTTCGCCTTTTAGCTCTTCTTTTTTTGTAAAAACAAAATTTGTACAGCTATCTATTACAAACCATTTACGTTCGCGTAAAAAACTAGTAAGAGATTCCCTTTCTTGAACTACTTTGTTTGCATTATTAGCGTAATATGACACCTCCTTGCAAGAAGCAATTCCTGCTGTTTGGGCTAAAAAGTCTACTGGAAAATGATTAAAAGAGTTTTTTACGGTAAATATTGCTTCTATTAGGGAAGGGGAGGCTACAGCGTATCCTAGTCTCATACCTGCAAAAGAGAGACTTTTGCTAAATGTGCGGACAATAACTAGATTGTTAAATTCTTGTAGCAAGGGCAAACAACTCTCTCCACCAAAATCGCAGTAGGCTTCATCTACAATGCAAACTGTGTTTTTAGGTATGTTTTGCAATACCTCTCTAATATGTGAGCGACTTAGACTAAGACCTGTAGGTGCATTTGGATTTGCAAATATTATGCAGCTATTTGTTTGTCTTGCTTTGCTTAACATTGTGTCTGTATCTATTTGCCAGCCTTTTTTGAGTGGAACTGAGCACATTGGAATATTATAATATCCACAATACACAGGATAAAAACTATATGTAAACTCTGGCAATATAAGTGGAACACTGCTGTCAAAAAATGTATAGAATAAGAAACTTAAAACTTCATCACTTCCGTTGCCACAAAAAATCATATCTTTGGTAATCGTAAAGGGAAGTTTATCTTTTCTCTCAGGTTCACATCTATTATTGTCCACTTGGGTGCGGCATAGAACACCTCCCGTCTGATTTAGCATATCTGCTATTGCACTTCGTAAACTTTCTGCGTCTGGGTCTGGATATAATCCTAATTTTTGAGGGAAGTTTTTTAATGCTTCTTGTAGACTGTTTAATACATTCTGATGTGGGGGATAGGGATTTTCGTTAGCGTTTAATTTTATATAATCTCTATCTGTAGGCTGTTCACCCGGAATATATGGGTGCAAGTTATTTAATCTTTGTGAAAACATAATATATTTTATTGCAATAAAGAAAACTCTGCAATAGGAAAATCTCTAAACTCACGGAAATCAATTTTACAGTGTATATCCAGAAAAACAGCGAGAAGGAGACTTGCGGATTACAAAAACACTCTGTTCGCGCTGCCGCGTAAGCGGCAAACGTAAATAATTACAAGTGCGAACAGCGTGTAGAGGGCTAGCCCTCGATTTTGTAAGCCGCAGAGGCGACTGGAAGTTGTTTTCTCGTATGTGTACGTTAAAGATTGATTTCCGTACTCTAAACTGCTATGTTTTGGCACATATCGTGATAAGGTCCTTCATGTGTAATTAACTCTAAATATTTACCAGATTGTATTACTCTACCTTTTTCTATTACAAATATTTTATCGCAATCTGTTACTGTAGATAGCCTGTGGGCAATTATTATGATTGTCATTCCCTCGTTTTGTAAATCTTTTATTGTCTGCTGAATATAATTTTCAGAAACAATATCAAGATTACTTGTTGCTTCATCAAGAATAAGTATATCAGGCTTTCCCAGCAGTGCCCGCGCTAAAGCTAATCTTTACCTTTCCCCTCCCGATAAAGAAAGACCTCTTTCTCCAATCTGCGTTGCATATCTGTTTGGAAGTCGCTCTATAAAATCAGCAGCCCCTGCTTTCTTTGCAGCAAGAGTAATATCTTCAAGCGTAACGCAAGGAGAATGTAAAGCAATGTTTTCTGCAATGGTACCGCTGAATAAATATATATCCTGTGGCACATATCCTATATGCATTCGTAAAGTGCCACTGTCAATATCTTTAATATCATTCCCGTCTAGTAATATAGAGCCTTTATTTGCTTGATAGAGTTTTAAAAGTAGTTTTACAATGGT
>CAJOPO010000209.1 GCA_905236315.1 uncultured Treponema sp. | reverse complement strand
TTACACGGATTCTTCCACAATGCAACGCCTGCTAGCATTGTGTGTTCAGAATGACTCACTGAATATAGCATACATTTTGTAACACCTACTAATAAGGATATCAACTAATGCGTAAAAGGATTGGCTTACAGATAAATTCAATAGATAGTGGTCTGCATGCAGATATTTTTAATTCTATTGCAAAAAAATGTATGAAAGACAATCTTAATTTAATAGTTTTTCCCGGTGGAACGGGGGAAGAGCGTTCTTTTCAATATCAGGAAAGTGCTGTTTATGCTCATATAGATAAAAAAAATATTGATAGCCTTATCGTAACATCAGAAGCCTTTTTACGCACACATCTTGAAGACCATCTTTTAGAAGAAGTATCAAAAGAAGTAGAAGAGGAGGAGGAAACCTCTTCAGAAGAAAGAATACTTAATGATGAAGAAATTAGTGCTATAGTTGGTAAACATAACGGAACTCCAGACATAAAAGAACCTGTTCCTTCTATAAGTCTTGTAGAAACAGATTTAGGGGAGCCTTTTGTAACAGAAGATTATAAAGATAATCTAAAAAAACTCATTGCCCACATGATAGAAGTGCATGGTTGCAAAACTTTTAATATAGTTGCGGGGAATAAGGAAAATTACGTTTCTAAAAAGCGACTTTCTTATTGTTTAGAAGCACTTTCTGCCCATAATATAAAAATTCAGCGTGATAATCTATTTTGGGGCAACTTAGATGAAACAAGTGGCTATGGCGCAATGATATATTTTTTTCAAAAGCACCTTATGCCTGTAGACTGCATTATTGCTCTAAATGATGATATGGCCATAGGTGTAGAGCAATTTGCAAAAAGCCACAATCTGCATATTCCAGAAGATTTTAAGCTAATTGGGGTGGGGAACATAACACGCTCAAAGTATAATTCTGTTTCCATATCCACTATTGATGTAGACTTAGAACACGTTTGCTCTTCTGCTGTGGATTTAGCGGTAAAACTTGCTAATGAAGAGAAAATCCCACACAAAACGCTTGTAAGCACATCTCTACGCTTTAGGCAGTCTTGCGGCTGTGTGCCTCTAAATGACTTTGCAACAAACTATATTGATGAAGACAATAAAGTTCATCCTTTTAACAGCCATACCGTTCATGATTTATCTGTAGGATATTTTTCTTTAGAGCGAGATTTATTTCAAATGCGCCGTTTCTTTACAGATATAAATGAAAATCTAACTATAGAAGCGGCTCTTTCGCAATTAAAAGCCTCTTTTCCTTCTTTGCATATAAGGGCTTGTGCAGTTGTCTTGTATGAACGTCGCCTTGAAGTTTCCCATAAAGAAGCCTTTGAATTGCCCTCCCGCGCCACACTAATGATGACTTATGATGAGTTTATTTTTAAGAGTGGCGTGCACGCAGATGCTCCTTCTATGCAGGGTAGGTCTTTTAATCCAAAGCAGGGCTTTGTTCCAGAGGGAGTGTTTTCTGAAAGGCACCGCATGCTTGTAGTAAAAGCCCTTTATTATGATAATGCACAGTTTGGCTATGTAGTGTATGAGCCTGGTGATTTACACCCCGCTTTGTATGATACAGTTTTTTCTATGGTGGCAAATGTCTTAAATATTTCCATCTTGTTTACGCAAAAGAATGCAACCGAGCAACATCAACGCCTTATGCTTGCAAAGTTGGAAAAGGCAAATAATGAACTAAACGGTCAATCTGTGGCAGATGAACTAACAGGGGTGTACAACAGGCGCGGTGTTATGGACTTTGGTCAGCAGACTATTGACCTTGCTATAGAAATGGAAAAAGACGGCCTTGTATTTTATGCAGATATGGATGGCTTAAAAGGCATAAACGATACCTTTGGTCATGACGCAGGCGATATTGCTATAAAGACTATGGCAGATATACTAAAGCAGACTTTCCGCACACAAGATGTTGTAGGTAGGCTTGGTGGAGATGAATTTGTTATTGTAGCAGTTGGAATAAACAGAGAGTTTTTACCCAATATAAGAACTCGTATTCAAAATGCAGAAAATAAATGGTATGAAGAAAACCAGCCACCTTTCCACATGGGCATAAGTTTTGGTGCTGTAGAGTTTAATAAAGAAAACTGTAATATGGACGAATTACTTACTGCAGCAGATAAACTTTTGTATGCAGAAAAGGTGCAAAAACATACGCGCTCTTCTGTAAAAGAAGAGACTCTAGGAAGTTCTAACTAGGAGTAGTTAGCCCACAAATATGGGCAGAACGGCTTAGTTTTTCCCTAATTCAACAGACTTATTATATGCAGCAGTTGCCGCTTCTATAACAGAAGAACGAAAGCCAGTTTTCTCTAGGGCAATAACACCTTCTATTGTAGTGCCTGCAGGGGAGCAAACTGCGTCTTTTAGCTCGCTTATAGAGCGTTCATCTTTTAAGGCAAGGCTTGCCGCTCCCTTTAGAGTTTGTGCAGCATAAATATAGGCTTGCTTTCTTGGCATACCAAAACGCACAGCAGCGTCTGCTAGGGCTTCTATAAAAAGGAAAGCATAAGCAGGTCCACTACCGCTAACGGCTGTTACTGCATCCATTAACTTTTCTGGCACTATCTCTACAAGCCCCGCACTAGTTAATAAATCCTTTACGATTAGAGTTTGACTTTCTAAAACACTTTCTGCAGGGCTTAATGCTATCATCGCTTCCCCAACGGTTGCAGGTAAGTTTGGCATAACTCTAATTACTGATAGCCTTTTATCTGAATCATCTAGGGCAGAATACAAGGTATCTAAAGTTACCCCTGCTGCAATAGAGATTAAAACCTTATCAGGGCTTATCTCATCTCTAACTTCTTTTATAACGTCTTTTATGTAAGAAGGCTTTACTGCTAAAAAGATAAACTGAGAGTTCTTTACAACTGCAGAATTATCTTGGGCACAAATAGCATTTATTTTGCTAGCAAAGTCTGTAGCCTTTTCTCTAGAAACATCGTTTACAAATATTTTTATCTTAGGATTTTTTGCTGCTATGGCTTGCATTAAGGCAGCACCCATTGTACCTGTTCCTATGCAGCCTACAGAAATATCTTGAATATTATCTATACTCATATACTATTACCTCTTAAAAATTTTGTTTTGGAGTAAACAGAGTTCCCTTGCTCTTGCCTTCCATTAAAGAAATAATGGGGGAGGGGGATTTACTATTTGCTAAAACAAGCGGAATACCAGAAGATGTAGTTTTTTCTGCCGCTTGTATCTTTGTTCTAATCCCACCTGTTCCAAATGAGTTTGTGCTACCTATGGTTATCTTTTCTAGCAAGGCTTTTATGTCTACAACCTCTTCTATAAGGCTTGCCGTAGCACAAGTTTTGGGATTATCTGTATAAACACCGTCTATATCACTAAAGAGGATAAGTAAATCTGCACTCCATAATATAGCCGTAAGAGCAGATAGATTATCATTATCTCCTATGTGAAATTCTTCTATAGTAACGGAATCATTTTCGTTTATTATGGGAACCACGCCTTCATCAACTAGGGTAAACAGGGTATTGCGCATATTTAATGTATGATGAAAGTTTTCAAAATCTTCCTTTGTTAAAAGTAATTGTGCCACATGTAGATTGTGTTTCTTAAAAGCAGCCCGCCACTTATCCATTAGTTCCACCTGTCCTATGGCGGCTAAGGCTTGCCTGTAGTGCATATCTTTTTTGTGCGCCCAGCCATTTATGCAAGAAAGACCTGCAACTTGCGCTCCTGAAGACACTATGATAATCTGTTTACCTTTAGACATAAGGACGGCACATTCTTCTGCTATGGTATTCATAAAATCAAGATTTACAGTGCCGTCTTCTTTTGCAAGGGAATTACTTCCGAATTTTAAGACAATCTTTTTTGAATCGTTTATAACCTGTTCAATGGTCATCTTATTTGCCCATCTCCATCAATCAAAAACTTTGTTGTAGTAAGGGCTTTTATTCCCATAGGACCACGAGCATGTAACTTTTGTGTACTTATGCCTAACTCTGCACCAAAGCCAAATTCCCCGCCATCTGTAAAGCGAGTGCTTGCATTTACATACACACAAGAAGAATCAACTCTGTTTTGGAAAGATATAGCATGTGCTCTATCATTAGTGATGATTGCTTCGCTGTGTTTTGTTCCGTGCGTATTAATAAATGCTATAGCCTCATCTACAGATTCAACTGCTTTTATAGCAACAATGTTATCTAAAAACTCATAACCAAAGTCTTCTGCCACTGCTCTTTGAATATAATTAGGATGCTCTTGCCACACATCTCCTGTACGAGTAGCACCTACAAGGATAGGATAGCAAATCTCATCAGCGCGGATTTGCACCTTTCCGTCAAAGGCACGTGCTAACATAGGAAGGAACTCGCTACCAATTCTTTTATTCACAAGGATAGTTTCTATGGCATTGCAGGCACCCGGTCTCTGCATTTTTGCATTGCAAGCAATCTCAACTGCCATTTGTAAATCAGCACTTTCGTCCACATATAGATGGCATACTCCAGCACCTGTTTGTATAACGGGGATGCGTGCATTTGCAACAACGGCATTTATAAGTTTAGCCCCTCCGCGCGGAAGCACAACATCTATCTTGCCTACAGCAGTTAGGATTTGGACTACATCAGAATGGTCTGGATTATCACATAGGTATAAAGAATTTAGAACGCCGTTTCCCCCAGCGTCTTTTAGACCTTGCTTTATTGCAGCAACAATGGCTTTGTTAGATTCTAAGGCATTAGAAGACCCTCTAAGCAAAATGGAGTTTCCGCTCTTATATGCTAGGGCAAAGGCATCTACTGTTACATTAGGGCGGCTTTCATAAATTATTGCGACCACTCCTAAGGGAACTCTCACTTGGCGTATAAGGAGTCCGTTTGGAGTACGCCAGCCACTAGTTTCTTCTCCGATGGGGTCTGTTTGTTGGATTATTATATCTATACTGTTTAGTATAGAAGAGAATTTCTTATCATCTAAAGCAAGGCGTTCTACTAAGGACTCTACCATGCCCCCATTTCTTGCTCTTTCTACATCACGAGCATTTGCCTGTAAGATTTGGCTTTTAGATGCTTGCAGACTTTTAGAAACGCAACTAAGGGCATAATTTTTTTTTGCTTCATTATGAAGAGCAAGCGTTTCAGCACCTTTACGAAGTTCTGTACAAATTGAATCTATATCCATTTTGAAGCAACCTCTTTTTTTTCGATTAATAGTTAGCTAAAAAATACATTCCCAAAAGCAATGCTAAACGTACTTTTTCTTGTGACCAATCGCTATTGTGCGGCAATTCTGTTATGTACCACCAAAATATGCCAAATTCAGGGTCTATACGTAGTGCGTATTCATCAAAATCTTTACTTTTTGATTGTACTCCAAACATTAAGTAAACAACATTGTCTAGTATTGTAAAGAAAGAATTATAGGACTCTATATAAGACTTTGAATTTATAGAAGATGAAAACTCTTCTAGTTGATATAAAACTTGTGCTTTTAGCTCTTCATCAGATTTTTCAACCCATGTCTTTTGAATGAGCAACAGTAGATTGTTATGAAAGCTATTAATAAGTTTTATTTCCGCATTATTGGCAGGATTCGCAATGGAAGCAAAATTATTATCTGTCTCGCCAAAGATTTTTGCTAACTGAATAGAAGCCTCTGTTACTTGATTAATATCATTAGTGTTTATTAAAGTATTCATTGCTTCTATAGAACTTTTTTCTATGAATTGTTCAATCAAACTTCCTGTCATAATAAGGTATTCTAAATTTTTACTTTATTTTTTTCAAGGCAGTTTTATATTTTTTAAGGATTTAAGCGTAAAAAATACAGGGAAATAGCTTTTTTCCCACTAGGGAACCTCGAAAAACTCCCTTTCAGAAAGTTTTTCGAGGTTCCTGCGAGTTGCAAGTCGCTATAATAGCGCGCCTTACAACATC
>CAJOPO010000208.1 GCA_905236315.1 uncultured Treponema sp. | reverse complement strand
TCTGCCTGTTTGTTTTTTTTTGCAAAATCAATTATACAGGCATTTATCCCTATTTTATTTAATCACACAAAAAAAGTGATTGAACCTTTTTTATTATGGAGGATAAACGATGAGTTTTTATGAAGATTTAGTTGAAGAAACACAATTAAACTACACCTTATACCATAGATTGTATAAGAAAGGCGGTAGTGCAGTTACTTTAAGCACAAAAGAATCTTTACCATATACTGAGCAGATAAAACATTTTGCAAAAGAAATAGCAAATGCAGAATGTATTATTGTTGGAGGAGCGTCTGGGCTATCTGCAGCAGGTGGAGGAGATTTTTATTACAAAGATAACGCTTCTTATCGCAAATACTTTGGCAAATATGCAGAAAAGTATGGCTTTAAAGGGGCTTTTTCAGGTATGGTAGCTCATTGGGATTCACGAGAAGAGTTTTAGGGCTATCTTGCTACATTCTTGCACACTACCCAAACAGCCCCTATAAGAGAGCCATACTTAGACTTAGATGCTCTATTACGTGGTAAGGACTTTTTTATTCTAACAACAAATCAAGATACACAGTTTGTAAAACTCTATCCAGAAGAAAAGGTTGCAGAAATACAAGGCGACCATAGATTTTTTCAATGTTCCTATTGCTGCACAGATGATACATGGGATAGTGTTTCGCAAGTGTCGGAATTAATAAAGGCTATGGGAAGTGGAACTAGTATTCCTAAAGATATGATTCCTCGCTGTCCACATTGTGGAAGAGAGGCATTTCCTTGGGTACGCGGTTACGGAAACTTTTTACAAGGCAAAAAATACAATCATGAATATCAAAAAATATCTGATTATATTTTAAAAAATCAAAATAAAAAGATTCTTTTTATTGAATTAGGTGTTGGGCGTATGACACCAGTGTTTATTCAATAGCCTTTCTGGGTACTTACTCAAACTTTACCACAAGCAAGCTATATTTCTGTAAATGCAGAATATACGTTTATGCCTAGTGATATAGAAGATAGAGGAATGGTCATAAAGGGAGATATTGCAAAGGTGCTAAAAGATGTTCGCTCCTTAACAGAAGAAAGTAGTGCAGCATAAAATAAAAAAACAACCTAAACACGCTTGTAAGAACGTAACAACGCACACAGTGTGTTTTAGGTTGTCTTCAATAAGTGTAGCTTATTTCTCGAATAATATATTTAATCTATTATTCAACAGGGCGTTTCTTTAAACTTGCGCTGTCTATTACCGCTTGCCCTTTGCCAACTTTTTGTTCCATCATTGCACGAACTTTTAGAGGCAAGCCATACAATGTAATAAAGCCTTGTGCATCTTTGTGGTCATATAAGTCGCCAGTGGCAAAACTTGCTATGCTTTCGTTATACAAACTATATGGAGAATAACTACCCGCTCCACTAATAGTTCCCTTATACAACTTTAGTTTTACCCAACCAGTTACGTTTTCTTCTATTTTATCTTGGAATGCCATTATGCCTTCCATAAGAGTAGTAAACCACTTGCCATCATAAATTAATTCTGCTTCTCTTAGACTGATATGCTGTTTTTCATGATATGTATCACGGTCAAGGCATAAATGGTCTAGCTGCTCATGGGCAAACTGCAAAATAGTTCCACCGGGAGTTTCATAAACGCCACGACTCTTCATACCCACCATACGATTTTCTACAACGTCTACAAGACCTATGCCATTGCGTCCGCCAATTTCGTTTAATAATTGAACAATCTGTAGAGGAGAAAGTTTCTTATCATTAACTGCAACAGCCTCCCCTGCTTCAAATTCTATCTTAACATATTCACACTGGTCAGGAGCTTCTTCAGGAAGTTTTGTTACTTTAAGCATATTTTTCCAGTTAGGCTCATTTTCAGTTTGTTCAAGTTCAAGTCCTTCATGACTAATGTGCCATACGTTTTCATCACAGCTATAAGAACTAGCTTTCTTCATAGGAACTGGGATATTACGTTCTTCAAGATAGGCAATCTCTGCTTCACGGCTATCAAGAGTCCACTTACTATCTCTCCAAGCAGCAATTACCTTAAGGTCTGGTGCAAATGCTTTTATAGCAAGCTCAAAGCGCACTTGGTCATTTCCCTTACCTGTAGCCCCATGACAAATAGCAACAGCATTCTCTTGGCGAGCATATTCAACTAAGATTTTACCAATAAGAGGACGAGCGGTAGAAGTACCCAAAAGATACTCATCTTCATATAAGCAGTTAGCCTTTACAGCAGGCCATACATATTCCTTGCAGTATTCTTCACGAGCGTCTACAACATAGCAAGCAGCTGCCCCAGTCTTTAATGCTCTATCTTTTATTACAGGCCAGTCATCTCCCTGTCCTAAATCTATACAAACGGCTATTACGTCATAATCATAGTTTTCTTTAAGCCATGGAATTATAACAGTTGTATCTAATCCGCCTGAATATGCTAGTATAACTTTATCTTTTGCCATAAAAAGCCTCTTTAAAATGTAATTTTATACAATCAATATACAATCTTATTCATATTTATGCAAGTAATTATTAAATATTTCTCAATTCCATTTTATAAAAGCCGCTTGAACGGTAAAATATTTTTGTTTTTCTTCTAGTGGCATAGTGGCAGGTAATAAAGAAGTTTCTCTGCGGAAAGAACCATATTTTTCATTACAACAAGTACATTCTTCACTTGCATAAATGTTTTCTCTAGGAACACCCATGCTTTCTAAAATATTAAGATTTGCTTGTTCTAACGAAAGAGAATACTTACTGCCATCATTCGCTCTTTTTTGCACAACACAATTACTTCCAAAAGAAGTAATAAAGTATTTTGCACGTTCTTCATCTATATTATAGCAACAACTATGGATATGTGGACCTAGTATAACGCAAAAGTCCTCTGCCTTAGAGCCGTATTTTTGCCCCGCAAGTTCTATAGCATTTTTTACAATGCCCGTTCCTCTCCAGCCTGAATGAAGCACACCAAACACATGTTTTTTTGCTTCATATAAGAATATAGGCATACAGTCTGCCACTGTAATTACAGGCATAAGATTTATATTCTGCGTAATAATGCCGTCCCCCTGTGCATTAGTAAGTTCTTCAGCAGTATCTATAGCAAATACCTTTTGGGAATGGATAAGTTCTATCTGGGCAATTTGTTTATCTTGCGCCATACTGGCAAGGAATTTTTGCCTTATAGGATTTGTTTCATTCCACCTAAAGCGCATAGAAAGCGCACTATGCAAAGACATATATGATAGGGGTGCATTTTGTAAAACCTTATCACCACTAACAAATGAAAAAGTCTTATAAAATGTTTCTTCAGCACTATTTTGCATTATACCTCGCTATTCAATGGGCATATCTAAGGGTTCTAATTCTTGCAAAAGTGTATAAGCATGGTCTATACCGTTTTTTACTCTTAAAAGATTTAGCCTAAACTCCTTATTTGCATGCCCCTGTATGCGCATTAGATTAGAAAGCTGAGCATAATACGCTGTAACTTTTTCTCCAAGCATACCACTTAAGAGGTTCTTCATATTACGACAAGCCTTACCAAACAAGCCTATAATGTTATTACGAGTAAACTTTTCTATTTCATCTAACATCTCATCAATGCGAGCAGCAGATGCTTCTGGGTGGCGTTCTGGTTCTTCCTCATATTTAGCAAACTCCAATCCATATTCCCCACCTGCAGAAAGTTGTGTCGCAAGTAAATCCAAGTTTTCGTTTACATTCTGGAGCAAGCCTAGAGAATCTGTAAACTCTATTTGGTTCTCTTTTATAGAAAAAACACCTTCTACCCCTGCAATTTTCAAAACTTTATTATATTTGGGGAACTCATTCTTAAAGAAAGAATTTATAAAGCCCAACGTTAATTCATATTGGAATTGAGGCACAGACCAAACATGTTCCCAAGGTCTAAAAGGAAATAGCGGAAAATTAGAAAGATGGAAATAATCATTTAAGCCTTTCTTTAGGTGTTCTTTTTTTACATCTCTAAGCCACTTTGCATAACGATATTCAAATCTTCCATGCCAATAGCTCTTATATTTAGCAAACCAGTCTTCCCCTCCACTATAAACAGGGGGTACATAAAGAGCATTCTCAAAGACAATTTTAGATAGACTATAAATTGGAATCGTTTCTGAAAATATTTGAATATCTGCAAGACGCGCAGAAGCTTCATTTGTAAAGTTCACAAATCCCAAATGAGTTTCATCAATATCTTGCATACCTTCTCTGCGCTTTTGTATATTAAACGTATAAAGAGCCTCCAAAACTGGGTCTGTTATAGTAATATAATTGTTAAATATACGTGTAAATTCTGCAAATTCTGCTTTTATCTGTGTATAAAGGCAATCTCTTTCTCCACCTTCAGAAGCAGAAAAGCGAGATACAAGTTTAGAAAAAGGCAATCTTACAAACTGTCTAAGCCATTCCACCGCTCTTACATTTGCATATATTTGACTTCTTTCTACAGACTCTAAGTTTTCTAGAGCATCATCCATTTTATGAACTAAAGAAGCCTTCACTTCTGCATTTGGCTCTTTACTAAGAGGATTTTGATAAGGGTCTGACACTGCTTCTATCTCTGTTTCTGCGCCAGGCACAATTATATGCGCTATCTGTGCATAAAAAGCTCCAGAAGCTGCCTCATATTTTTCTATATAAGGAGCAAAAAATTCCGCAGAGGTCTTTATTTGCAATAATTTTTCATAAAACAGATTTTCTAGTAATTTATGACGACTATCTATAAGAGCAGGATAATTATGTTCTATGTCTTTAGCAATTTTATTTACAAGGGATTGATTAAATACGTCTTCTACAGACATATTTTTAAATGTAGCAATTATTCTATATATAAGGCGTTTAAACAAGGACTCCCTTTTTAACCTTGTTGCAAGGTCTTCTTCTTTTGCAAGTTTTTTTTCACCCTCTAAAACGACTTCCTCTTCTGTTTGGGAAGGAACAATCTGCCCATTTTTTACCTTATGTAGCATTATCTTGCGTTCATCAGGGCTCATTTCCTTTGCAAGATTCTGAAAAGTTGTGTTATCTTTTTTCTGCATACTTTTTGTATTTTACTAGATTATAATGTAACTTGTAAAGTAGACAAGATTACAAAATACGGAAAGTAAGTTTTTAATATGCACATATAAAAAACAGCTTCCAGTCGCCTCTGCGGATTGAATCTGTCGATTACAAAATCGAGGGCTAGCCCTCTACACGCCACATTCGCACGCT
>CAJOPO010000207.1 GCA_905236315.1 uncultured Treponema sp. | reverse complement strand
GAGTTTTACAGCACATACATTCGTAGCAAGTCGTGCCAATGGTAGATTCTATCTTCTAAATTCTATCGTCTAAGTTTATCCACTAATCGACAAGAAATAAATTAATCATTATAGTAACAAGAACCTGTAGGGAGCCTCTAAAAACTTCAGTTTTTAGAGGTTCCCTGTATCAAAAGGATTAGGGGGATACCTTGTGAATGTAATAAAAAAGTGCATAATCTTCATTATATTAGGCTCGTCCTTGTTTATACTGCCTACATCTTGCGCAAAAAAGATTGCTCCTGCAAAGCAGAACTCTCAAAGTCAATCTACCCCAAACGTAAATGCTAAAACGCCCTCTGAACTTTTTACGCCCCTTCCTAAAAAACAAGGGGGAAAGGGCATTGCTAATGACAAAGAGTTTCAAAAGGTGGTAGAACTAAAAAACATAGACTTAGATTTAACCAAGCATAGTGCCACTATGGTATACACGGAAGTCTTTAATATGATGGTGGAACCAGAAAGTTTTGAAGGCAAAGTTATCAAAATGAAAGGGCTATGCAGTGTGTATACAGATGAAGAAGATGGCTTGGATTACTATTCATGCATTATATTAGACGCTACTGCTTGCTGTGCTCAAGGGGTTGAATTTAGATTAAACACAGATTATGCTTTCCCTAATGGCTACCCTGCAGAGAATCAAGAAATAGAAGTAACAGGTATATTTCATTCATATTTAAGGCATGGCTATGACTGTTTCTGCCTTTCAAATGCCATTCTTTCATAGGAAACGCTTATGATAAAAACATTATTAAAACAAGTTGGTAAATACAAGACAGCATCTCTACTCACTCCGCTTTTTATAGTAGGAGAAGTGCTAATGGAAATCTTGATTCCCTTTGTTACGGCATCTATCATAGACAAGGGAATACAAGCAAAGGATATGTCTAGTGTGTTCCACTATGGTGGCATAATGCTAATTCTTGCCTTTGTTAGCCTTGCATGTGGTTTTTTAGCAGGAGATTTTGCCGCTGTTGCTTCTTCAGGATTTGCAAAGAACCTTAGAGAAGGAATGTATAAAAACATACAAAGATTTTCTTTTTCTAATATAGATAAGTTTAGCACGGCAGGTCTTGTTACCCGTATGACAACTGATGTAACAAACTTGCAAAATGCTTATCAGATGATTTTGCGCATAACAGTTCGCGCTCCCCTTATGCTTATATGTAGTTGGGTGATGTGCTTTATAATAAACGTGCGCTTAAGTCTTATTTTCCTAGTTGTACTAATATTTCTTGCCATAGTCCTCATTATCATTATGCAAAAGGTACGCCCCATATTTACAAAGGTATTCTCTTGCTATGATGACTTAAATGCAGGCGTTCAAGAAAACGTTACGGCAATACGTGTAGTAAAAGCCTTTGTGCGTGAAGACCATGCAATGTCAAAATTCGAGAAAGCTGCAAAAATGCTCTGCGACCTCTCTGTAAAGGCAGAAAGCATACTTGTCTTTAATAGCCCTGTAATGATGCTCTCTGTATATGGCTGCCTTGTGGCTTTGTCTTGGTTTGGAGCGCATTTTATAGTAAGCGGCACCCTGACTACAGGAAACCTTACTTCATTATTTAGCTATGTAATGAGCATGCTAATGTCTTTAATGATGTTGTCTTTTATATTTGTTATGCTTTCTATGAGTATGGCTTCTGCAAAACGTATTGCAGAGGTATTAGAGGAAGAGCCTGACTTAAAGGATAGCGAAAACCCACTTTATACAGTAAAAGACGGTAGCATTGATTTTAATCATATAGATTTTTCTTACAAAACTGGCTCTGGCGAAGACACCTTGCACGATATAGATTTGCATATTCATTCTGGAGAGACTATAGGCGTAATAGGAGGAACTGGCTCTGGTAAGTCTAGCCTTGTTAGCCTTATAAGCCGCCTTTATGATGTAAAAAACGGCAGTGTATGCGTTGGTGGAGAGGACGTTCGTAATATAGATACACAAACTTTGCGTAGTCAAGTGGCCGTTGTTTTGCAAAAGAATGTTTTGTTCTCTGGTACTATCTTAGACAATTTGCGCTGGGGAAAAGAAGATGCAAGCCTTGAAGAGTGCAAAGAAGCCTGCGTCCTTGCTTGTGCAGATGAGTTTATAGAGCGTTTTCCTGATGGCTATGATACTTGGATAGAGCAAGGGGGAGCGAATGTTTCTGGAGGGCAAAAGCAGAGACTTTGCATAGCACGTGCTCTCTTAAAAAAGCCAAAGGTGCTTATTTTAGATGATTCTACTAGTGCTGTGGACACCGCTACAGACGCAAAGATAAGAGCGGCTTTTGCAAAGCACATACCAGGCACTACAAAGATTATAATTTCTCAGCGCATTTCTAGTGTGCAAGATGCAGATAGAATTATTGTGCTAGAGGATGGGCATATAAACGGCTTTGATAGTCATTCTGCCTTGCTACAAAATAATGCAATTTATCAAGAGATATATGAAGCGCAGATAAAAGCAGGCGGTGATTTTGATAAGAAGGTATCGTAAAGGATTTGGTGGTGTTACAGGAAGTATGCCAAAACTTTCAAACGTCATTTTGAGCAATAGGCGTTGCCAGCGAAAAATCTGTGAATTTCGCAGATTTCCGCTAAGATT
>CAJOPO010000206.1 GCA_905236315.1 uncultured Treponema sp. | reverse complement strand
TTTCAAAGTTGCCTCTAAAAACTGAAGTTTTTAGAGACTCCCTTTAAATATTTATTGGTGTTGTTACAAAATGTATGCTATGTTTCTAGGAAACGGCACTTTGTTTCCCCCGCACTTGCTTTGGGGGGCTATGCACTGACGTGTACACATCCCACACACTGACGTGTACACGTTCCTCATACCGACATATACACGTCGCATACAATGACGTGTCTACGTTTCCTACCCATCCCCAAATATAAAACTAATTACTCTGTATGAAACATAAAAAACTCTTGCTACTTTTTAACAAATATCCGATAATATCATAAGCAAAGTAGAAGAGGTGGTCTTTTATGCCAAAGGTGATACCCTATAGAAAGGGTTCGATTATTTTTTTTGAAGGCGATAAGGACGAACGCATTTATATTTTACAATCAGGTGCAGTTCTTTTAACTCAAAGAGATTTAGATTCAGAAAGTGGTAATTCTATTACTGAACAACTTGCTGTGGGCGAGTTTTTTGGTGTAAAAAATGCATTAGCACATAAACCAAGACTAGAAACTGCAACTGCAGGTACTGATGTTACTGTAGTGCAATTAACTGTTCCTGAATTTGAAAAAGTTATAGGTCCTAATCAGACTGTTATTATGAAAATGCTTAGGGTATTTAGTAGGGATTTACGTGATATACATCATAAAACGGAGTTTATTCTTAACACTCAGCCACTTGTTATTCCTGCTGACGAAGGCATGTTAAAAGTTGCAAATAGTTATTTTCAGGAAGAAAATTTTCATTCTTGCATAGAAGTATGTAATCGTTTGCTTGCTCGCTTTCCTAATACTACAAATGCTTCTGCTGTAAAAAAATTAAAGTCCTCTGCTGAATTAGAAGAAGCTCGCAATAAGAAGGCGCGTTCTCGTTTTGAAGCTATGGCAGAAAATGCAAAATCTAATGATAATGATGAAAATGCTGCATTAAAGCAATTTTCCTTGCCTATGTTTGAACGCTTTTCTAAAACATATTCTGATGGGGACGTTATTATATGTGAACATGAACCTGGAGACTGTTTTTATCTCATTCAGTCAGGTACAGTTCAGTTGCAAAAATGTGTAAATAATAGCGCAAAAAATCTTGACATATTGCGACCTGGAGAGTTCTTTGGTGAAATGGCTATTATGGACAACGCCCCGCGCAGTGCCACATGTCTTGCCAAAGGAAGTGTAAAGTGTCTTGAATTTAATAAAGACAACTTTAAGATTCTTGTTACTGGTAATCCTCAGATTGCAATAATACTACTAAAGTTATTCTGCAAGCGTATTTATGACCAACGCCGTCGCTTTAGTATTCTTATGATAAAGGAACTTCCTGTAAGAATTGCAGATGTGTTTTTGCTTTATGACGAAATGCAGGGAAATACCAGTACAGAAAATCCTAAACGCACCTTTTATTTAACCGTAAATGATGTTGCTCACTGGGCTGGTATTACTTTGGAAGAAGCTCGTTCTGAAGTGGATAAAATGTCTAAACGTGGACGAATACAAGTCTTTGATGACCGCATGATAGTAAATAATATTGTAGATATGCAACGTAGTGTTTCTACATATTATTCTATGTCTTCTGTAAAGAAGTAAGATTTAATATTTTATATTTAATTAGATTTTATTTGCATAAGGAACTTTAGACCCTCGCTATAGTGTAAGACGCTATGGCGGGGGTTTTGTTTATATAAAAAGTGCAAAAAAAGTGCCATCTGCAAGGAGGAAACAGATGGCACTTATAAATGGGAAGGTTGGAACTCTAGTCATTTTAAAGCTTTTTTAGGGTAGCTTTAAGTTCCTAAAATCATCACAAACAAAACCTATTGTTTACTGTTGCTACAGGAGGTGATTTTCTATATATATAAATCTCTTTGCTACAAAATAGTTACAATAAAAATAAAATTATTTATAGGGTATCTCTAAAAACTCACCTTTGGTGATTTTTTAGAGAACCCGACGAGTTTTAATTCCTGGTAATAGCAGGAATTAAAAC
>CAJOPO010000205.1 GCA_905236315.1 uncultured Treponema sp. | reverse complement strand
TTCTTTTGGCCCCCCTGCCATTGTAACAGAAACGTCTGCAATGCCAGAATAAAGGCGGCATCTTTCTTCATAAAAGTCATGAAAAATATTCCTTACATCATTTATGGTGTGAGGATTTTTTTTTGCAATATAAGCTGGAAGATTACAGAGCCTTCCGTCTTCATCAGTTGAACTTTCTTTTATAATGCGTTCACAAGCTGTTTTTTCTTCCGTATTGAGAAATACAAAAACAGACTCTTTATGTAAAACATTTAAAGCATCAAAATTATTGCAGATGCCACCACCTGTTGCAATTACAGCATTCTGCTTTTTTAGCAAAAGCCTTTGTATAACTTGATTACAAGAAAGTGCTTCCAGTGCTTTAAAAGCTTCTTCACCTTGTTCTGTAAAAACTTCACGGGCAGTCTTACCGGAAAGCTCTTCTAAAACCGTGTCTGTATCATAAAAAAGAATTTCCTGCCTGTAAAACTCAGAAAGTTTTTGAGCTAAAAGTTTTCCCTGAGTAGATTTTCCACAGTGTTTTATGCCCATAAGAACAATGTTTTTCATAAAGCTTTTCCTTTTTTAACTTAGCTTTTGTAAATAAGAAAAATTGCAGGTATTTTATTTATATCTGGAGCCGGTAACTTTTTCCATTCTTCTATTGTGTGAGTCTGAATATATTCTTCATCAGTAGTTATGCCGCAAGCTATGCAAAGCCTTGTGTCTTTCTTTAAGCTGTTTAAAATTGATTCTAACATTTTTAAATTGCGATAAGGGGCTTCTATAAAAAGCTCTGTCTGGTTCTCGCTCCATGCACGATTTTCCAGCTTTTTTAGCTTACCTATACGCTCATTTTCTTTTACGGGAAGATATCCATTAAAAGCAAAACTTTGCCCGTTAAAGCCACTTGCCATTACAGCCATAATCATAGAAGAAGGTCCAACTAATGGCACCACAGTTAAATTTTTTTTGTGCGCCATTTCTACAACCATGGCTCCGGGGTCTGCAACTGCCGGACACCCCGCTTCAGAAAGAACTCCAATACTCATTTTATTTTTTAAAAGCGGATTCAAATAGGAAGTTATTTCTTGAAGTTTTGTGTGCTCACTAAGTTCCTTAAAATCTAAGGAATCAACATTTACTTCTGGAACAGCCTGCTTTATAAACCTGACTGCAGAACGTCTGTTTTCTACAATAAAATATTTTATAGTTTTTAAAACTTCCAGATTGTAAGATGGAATTACTTTTTTTACGGAAGTCTCTCCAAGTGTTACAGGAAACAAATAAAGTGCAGGTTTTATTTTTTTTTCTGCTGAATTTAAAACTACTTTTGACTCTGATTTTTCTATGGATAAAAGGGCTTGTTTTGTAAATTTTGTAATATCTCTCCAATGCCCGCTTTTAATAAGCTCTTCTGTAGCCATCCAGCTGCCACCACAAGCTAGAACATTTTTGCATTTAAAATATTCTGCTACGTTAGAAGCATTTATTCCGCCTGTCGCAATAAACTTTACAGTCGGAAAAGGACCTAGTAAAGCTTTTATGTAAGGAGCTCCGCCCCCTGCTTCTGACGGAAAATATTTTAAAACTGTAAGGCCTTTAGAAAGGGCAAGTTCTACTTCACTAGGAGTGGAAACACCCGGAAAAACAGGAATATTTTTTTTAAGACAAAAATCTACAGTCTCTGCATTAAAACCAGGAGAAACTATAAAACTTGCTCCGGCCGTTATAGCCCTTTCTGCAATGGAAGCATTTATTACAGTTCCTGCCCCAACTAAAAAATCAGGACGATTTTCTTTTATAGTTTTTATGCACTCTGCTATGCTGTTAAAACCTTCCTCACCTTTTTGTGTACGAAAAGTAATCTCTATAACATTTATTCCGCCTGTACTAAGAGCATCACAAAGAGGTAAAACATTTTCTTTATTATCAATTTTTACGACTGGAATTATTTTAGCTTGCTTTAATAGAGATTCTACTTTTTCAAACATGAAGTCATTATATGGTATTTACAAAATGACTGTCAAATGACATTTAATTATGTTTGTGTTATAATTTTTTGATACGAAGAACGGAGGTGTTCTATGAAAAAGAATAACTTTTTTAAGGGAATTACCCTTTCTTTTGGAAGCTTAATACTATCCTCCTGTATAGATTTTTCTACAGCAGCTATTCCTACCAGTGTAGAAATAAAAACAGATGCAACTTACAAAGTAGATTTTGGAGATGTTGCAAGTCTTATGAGTACTTTTACAGACAGTTTTAGTATGAGTGGTATGCTGGAAAGCATGTCTGAAAGCATGGGCGACAGTGTTCAACTTTTTGACTATAACGCAGGTGACGACGTACTTTCTTATTTTATACACATGCCGCTTTACGAGCTGCCGTTTGACGCAAGCACTTACATAAGCAGTATGAACTTAGACAGCATATTGGGAGACTCCGGCTCTGGCTTAAGTGTAGACCAAACCATAAGCCTGCCTGCCAGCACTTTTAATATGGGTAATGTAGAAGTTAAAACTGGTACCAGCGGAAG
>CAJOPO010000204.1 GCA_905236315.1 uncultured Treponema sp. | reverse complement strand
TTGTAAGTCGCTATAATAGCGCGACTTACAACATCGCATTTTCAAAGTTGCCTCTAAAAACTGAAGTTTTTAGAGGCTCCCTATAGTTTTCGTAATATTACAAAAATAAAATGCCAAATACCGCTCCTGCAATAACAATAAATATGGGATGAAGTTTTTTGAACACAAAAAGAACTATTACGGCAGGAACATAAAAGACGATGGCAGTAAGTTTTGAGCCTACAAGGTCTATTATATGCCCACTAGCCTTAAAAGCAGGAATATCCAAAATGGTAATGAGAAATACATTCATCGTAGCAACAAGTACCATTCCTGCTGTAGCAGGTCTTAAAGTAGAAAATGCAGACTGAACTAAAGGCTTTTTTTGAAAATTGCCAAAGAACTTAGACACAAGCATTATTATGATTAAAGCAGGTAATACCTCTCCAAAGGTGGTAATAACTCCACCTATATGTCCATATAGTTCCGTACCACAATATGTAGCAAGATTTATTCCTATAGGACCTGGAGTGCTTTCGCTAATTGCCAACATAGAATAAAACTTTTCTGCAGTAAGCACATGATAGCGTTCTACAAGTATTTGCTGCATAAAAGAGGCAGCAACAAGCCCCCCTCCTACTGCAAAAAGTCCTACATAAAAGAAAATGCAAAAAAGTTGTAAAAGCCCAAGTACACCTGTAAACATATTTATTTTTCCTTATCAGTGGTAGATTTTTTCTTTAAGTTACCAGAAAGAAGCCCTATTACAATGCCCGCTATTGCAGCAAAAATAATTACACATACGGAAGGCACCTTATAAAAGAAAATTGCAATAAAGGCAGCTGCATAAAACAATATGCCCCACCACTTCTTTATAGATTTTTTTGCAAAATTAACGACGGCATAAGTAAGCAGGGCAGTAACGGCAACATTAATGCCAGCAAGGGCTTTTTGAACAATAACAATGCTTTCAAAGTTAGAAATAAAAAGAGCTATGCAAGTAATAATTATTATAGACGGAGTAACAATACCCGCCGTTGCAATAGCTCCTCCTGCAACTCCACGCCTATTAAAGCCCACAAATGTAGAAACATTTACTGCTATAATGCCTGGTGTTACCTGAGAAATGGCATAATAATCCAAAATGTCTTCACTAGTTATCCATTTTTTCTTTTGCACAAGTTCTCTTTCTAGCACAGGCATCATAGCATAACCGCCACCAAATGTGATTGCCCCCAACTTAAAGAACGTAATATAAAGTTCAAATAAAGTTGTCATCGCTTTACTTACTTCCTGCTTCTTCCTTTACCAAAGGTAAACGTCCATAGGTCTTTGCAAGTGAATACAATCTCTTAGCTCCATCTTTATCAAGCAAATCACCCCTCATACGCCAAGCCCAGTTTGTTCCTGTAGTAGACGGAGTATTCATTCTACCCTCTGTACCAATGCCGTATATATCCTGCAAAGGAATAACGCAAGTATTTGCGACAGAAGCATAAGCTGCGCGTATAAGTGCTTGCGTAAGCTCTTTACTATCTGCATTTTTATCTAAGCCCAACCAAGCACTAGCGTTTTCTCTACAAGTTTGTGAGCAAGAATCAAAATATCCTTTAGTAGTATCATTATCATGGGTGCCTGTATAAACAATTAAGTTATCAGTCTTATAATTATGAGGAAGGTCTTTATTCTCTGCACTTTCTGCTGTCCACTCATCATTATTAAAGGCAAACTGCAATATCTTCATACCAGGAAAGCCACAACCATCTCGCAAGGCTTCTACTTCTGGAGTTATAACCCCTAAATCTTCTGCAATAATAGGAAGAACACCTAGACGTTTTTTTATTTCATCAAACAAATCCTTATTAGGACCTTTTACCCATTCACCCTTTATTGCATTGGGGCTACCATAAGGAATCTGCCAATATGCTTCAAAACCACGGAAGTGGTCTATGCGAACAATATCTACAAGACGCAACATATTACGAATACGGTCTACCCACCAAGTATAATTATCTTTTTTAAGTGCGTCCCAATCATAAAGAGGATTTCCCCATAGCTGCCCAGTAGCACTAAAATAATCAGGAGGAACACCAGCACAAGTTTTTTGAGTAAGTGTCTTTTGGTCAAACTGGAAGAATCTTTGATTAGCCCAAACGTCAGCAGAATCACCTGCTACAAAGATTGGAATGTCCCCAATAATCTTTATTCCACTTTCATTTGCATACGCCTTTAAAGCCTGCCACTGATAATCAAAAAAGAACTGAATAACTTTTATTTCTTCTACATCTTGAACATGTTCTGCGTCCCACTTAGAAACAGCCGTCATATCATGAGTGGCTAAATCTTTTGGCCAAAAGTTATTCCACATACTTTCTACACCAGAAACACCTTCTTTTTGTGCTTTAGCGTCATAAAACTTTTTTATGCTAGTATAATCTGCAAAATTATTTAACCAAACAGATTGGTCATTCTTAAACGCCTCATACTTTACACGACTATCTTTATCACAATGCTTTAAAAAATATTCTGCACACTTATAAAGCACAGGCATTTTCCACCATACTACAGAACCAAAATCTACATTACCTTCTGTTTTTATATATTCTGGCGGAACTATATCTTCTGCACTAGCCCAGCCATGTTTTACAAGGTCATCTAAATCTATAATAAGAGGGTTTCCTGCAAAAGTAGAAAAACTTGCATAGGGGCTACCTCCATAACCTGTAGGTCCTAAAGGGAGCCCCTGCCATAAACTCTGCCCCGCACTCTTTAACCAATCCACAAACTTATAAGCTTCCTTGCCCATTGTTCCAATTCCAGGTGTTCCTGGTAATGATGTTATATGAAGCAATACTCCACTTTGTCTATTATTCATAAGATATACTCCTAAATTTATAACTTTTTATCTTCATTTATTTTTATAAAGAAAATAACATATTTTTTACTTATATACAATATAATTACAAATCCAAATAATGTATTCCACCATTAATAAAATTACTAAGTAGCTTTTGACAATGAAACCAATTATTATCTTTACACCAGCCTAAACTACGATTTACAGCAAATGAGCCATATAAAATGAAGCGAAACAAAACCTTTGCATCTGTTTCAGATAAATTAGCACGTTCCATAAGCGAAGGAACAACGGTATCCCTCGTGATTAGCTATACGATGTAAAATATAATCACTTACCTGTGGGTCCATAAATAATCTATGGTAACGTTTAGAATCTGCAATACGCTGACAAGCTGGTAATACACTTTCGCTAGTATTTAAGTTCTCTATGTTTCCGCTTTGTATAACATCAATCATATCCAAAACGCTACCTTCTTTTTGCTCAGAAAACAAAAGAGCATCATCTATTACACTATCTAGCACACTATCCACATTGTCATAGTGCAAATAAAAAGTAGTTCTAGAAATTTCTGCTTCTTTACATAAGGGAACCTCGAAAAACTCCCTTTCAGAAAGTTTTTCGAGGTTCCTGCGAGTTGTAAGTCGCTATAATAGCGCGACTTAC